>CAZZLP010000024.1:0-11790 GCA_964654705.1 uncultured Chitinophaga sp. | reverse complement strand
ATCCCCTATTTTTGCCTTTAGCAAAATTACCCAACACATGACATTTCGCAAAGCCAATAACCTGAGCGGCTGGCTCATCTTTTTGATCGCATTGGTCACGTACGTTCTTACCAGAGAGGCCAGAGGAAGTCTCTGGGATACCGGAGAGTTTATTGCCAGTGCCAAGGGGCTTCAATTGCCTCACCCGCCCGGCGCTCCGATGTTCGTATTGCTAGGAAGGTTCTTTATTGTTCTTTTCGGCGATAATCCGCTCACAACAGGCAGCGCCGTTAATTTTATGAGCGCACTGGCCAGTGCAGCGACCATTTTGTTTTTGTTTTGGAGCATTACCCATTTTGCCAGAAAATTATTTGTGGGTTCGGGCGAAGAGCTGACCACTCCTCAAATTATGACCACCATGGCTGCCGGTGCACTGGGTGCGTTGGCCTACGCTTTTTCGGATTCGTTTTGGTTTAGTGCGGTAGAAGGTGAGGTGTATGCGCTGTCTTCTTTTTTTACAGCCCTTGTATTTTGGGCCATGCTCAAATGGGAGCAGGCCGATGAGCATGCCGGTATCGATCCGCTGCTGCGTTTGCAAGCTGACCGCTGGATCGTGTTTTTATTCTTTATGATGGGACTCTCCATCGGAGTGCACTTGCTGAACCTGCTGACCATTCCCGCCATCGTACTCATTTACTACTACCGGCGCTACCAGGCCACGACCAAAGGGGCAATCTATGCGTTTTTGATCGGTTGTGCCATAACCGGACTGGTACAGGTGGGCATTATTCAATACTCCATGAAGGCCGCCGGTCAGTTCGATATCTTCTTTGTTAACTCGCTGGGCATGCCCTTTTTCTCGGGTTTTGCTTTTTACTTTCTGGCATTAACGGCACTGGTCGTGATCGCCCTACGGTTTAAAGAAGGCAATCTTAAGCCCGCATTTTTAACAGGCTGGTCGTTGGCATTTTTGTTTTTGCTGCTGACCCCTTTTGTTATTGTGCCAGGTGATGGGATAAAGTTCTTAGGCCTTTTCTTATTACTGGCCGCCGCGGCAGCGATGGGATATTTTATTAAACCCGTGGCACTGCGCATGCTCAAGCTTTCACTTTGGTGCTATGCCTTTATGATGCTGGGCTATTGCCTGTACTTTACGGCACTCATCAGGTCGAACGCCAACCCCGGCATCGACATGAACAATGTAGACAACCCCATCAACTTGGTCTATTACCTGAGTCGCGAACAATATGGAAGTGCCCCATTGGTTTATGGACCGCACTTTGCGGCAGACCCATCAAAAGACCTGGTACCCGGCGAGCCTTTTATAGAAAGCGAAATGAAATATGTTAAAGGGGCCGATCGCTATATTCCCATTGGCAGAACCAAAGAATATAATTTTAGCAGTGAGGTTAAACAGCTTTTTCCTAGGGTCTGGGATTCGAGCGATGATCAATACCATGCACAGTTCTACGCTGAGTGGCTGGGACTGGGCCAAGACCGTGAGAGTGGGTCGTACGAGCCGCCCACCTACGGCGATAACATCAACTGGTTCTTTAGCTATCAGATGAGTTTGATGTACTGGCGCTACTTTATGTGGAATTTTTCAGGAAAGCAAAACGACATACAGGGCATGGGCAATAAACGAGACGGCAACTGGGTAACCGGTATTGGCGTTCTCGACAATGCAAGACTGGGAGATCAATCGAAACTACCCGACAGTATTCGGCAAAACGGAGCTGCCAATTACTTTTTCTTGCTTCCTTTCTTGCTGGGCATTATAGGATGTGTCTATCAGTATTTACAAAACAGAAAAGACTGGATCGTAAGCTTTTTACTTTTCTTCTTTACGGGCATTGCCATTGTGCTGTACCTGAACCAGCCCGGTAATCAACCCCGCGAACGTGATTACGCTTATGTAGGATCGTTCTATGCATTTGCCCTGTGGATCGGACTGGCCTTGGTAGCCTTTGTACAGATCGCCTCAAAGAAATTATCGCAGACCCGTTACCGTGATTTTCTTTTTTACACCCCGGGGCTTGCCTTTCTGATTACGTTTATGAGCTGCTTTCCGGGTAATGGCCAAGGTGCCATGATCAATGCACTGGGTGCTGCCGCGCTGGCCGCGGCGCTGGGGGCAGGGTTAAGTTGGGGGCTGGGTGCGCTAACGGGCTATGGAAAACAACAAAGCCTTTTAATTACGCTGACCACTGTTTGCTGTTTTGCCGTTCCGGTGTTAATGGCTAATCAAACCTGGAATGATCATGATCGCAGCCATAAGACAACGGCACCCGATCTGGCCAGAGACTATCTGGAGAGTTGCGCTCCCAATGCGATCTTGTTCTCGTTTGGCGACAATGATACCTATCCGCTCTGGTATGCGCAAGAGGTAGAGGGCGTTCGTACCGATGTACGCGTCATCAACAATAGTTTATTGGGCATTGATTGGTACATCAATCAACTGCGCTATAAGATCAACGATGCCGATTCGGTCGATATGATCTGGTCTGCCGATAAAGTGCAGGGAAACACCAGAAACTATGTACTGTACAACCCTGTTACCAGTATAGACCAATCCGCATTCTATGACCTCTACGATGTTATGAAGAACTATGTAGGAAGCGACGATCCTTCGCGGATGGACAATACCAGAGGAGAACCCCTCAACATGATCCCGGTGAGTCGTGTTGTAGTGCCGGTAGACAAGACCAGGGTGCTGCAGAACGGAACGGTCAATACGCAAGACAGTATCTTAAGCGAATTTGCTTTTGAGCTACCCAAAAGAGCCTTGCTCAAAAACGATCTGATTATTTTAAACATCATTGCTGCCAACCAATGGAAGCGCCCCATCTATTTTACTTCTCCTTTCGGAGAACTAGGATTTGGACCTTTCTTGCGAAAAGACGGATTGGCATACCGATTGGTACCAGTTGTACCACAGTACTCGCAAATGAAGTGGGTAACCGATCAATCCATGCGGGCCAACGGACTGGGAGGAACTCCCATTAGAGACAATAATCTGAGCGCCATTTATACGAACCTTAGTGAGAAGTATCGCTTTGCCGGTGCAGACAGAAAGGGCATGTACTACGACGAAGAAAATCGCCGACACCTGCTTAACATCAGAGAGATCTTTGCAGAGGCCGCCGGCAACTTGGCCGATGCAGGTAAAGTAACCGAGGCAAAAGCATTGATCGAGAAAGTCGAAAAAGGAATCTTGACCGACAATCTTCCTTACGCGATGGTGAGTCGCTTTAACAGCCATAACCAGACCGGTCTTATTTACCTGGAGGCTTGTTACAAAACCGGCATGAAAGAACTAGCCGGCAAGGTAAAGCAAGCCATTCGCAAAGACCTCGAGCAACAACAGGCATACTTTAATTATATCCGTGCGCAACATCCCGACTTCTATGGTGGCTTTGAGGGTACTGAGGTTCCGATCAACGAACGATTGCTGACGGTACTTAAAGACATCGAAAAAAAATACGAATAGCATGGATCTGACCTTTAACCAAAACGAAGATCATTTTCGCAGTCTGCTCAGTCAGCTCGAACAACGGGCTGCACAGATTCGGTTAGGGGGCGGAAAAAAAGCTATTGAAAAGCAAAAGGCAAAGAATAAAAAAACGGCCCGCGAGCGGATCGAGTATTTGATCGACAAAGACAGCCCGTTCGTAGAACTGGGGCTGTTCGCCGGTTATGAACTTTACCAAGAACAAGGTGGCTGCCCTGCCGGAGGAACGGTAGCGGGTATCGGTTACATTAGCGGCAGACAAGCCGTGATCGTTGCCAACGATCAGACTGTAAAAGCAGGTGCCTGGTTTCCGATTACCGGAAAAAAGAACCTTCGGTTGCAAGAGATCGCCATGGAAAATCATTTGCCCATCATTTATCTGGTAGACAGTGCCGGCGTTTTTCTGCCTATGCAAGACCAGATCTTTGCCGATAAAGAACATTTTGGAAGGGTTTTTCGCAACAATGCGAAAATGAGCGGTATGGGTATTACCCAAATTGCTGCCGTCATGGGCGCTTGTGTAGCCGGAGGTGCTTACCTGCCCATTATGAGCGACGAAACGTTAATGGTAGAAGAGAACGGATCGGTGTTTTTGGCCGGCTCTTACCTGGTTAAAGCGGCCATTGGCGAAGACATCGACAATGAAAGTCTGGGTGGGGCGCGTATGCACGCACAGATCAGCGGCACTGCCGATTACACCTTTGCCACCGAAGAGGCCTGTCTGGATCACATTAAAAAAACCATGTCGATGCTCGGCAAGCCCCAAAAGGCCGGCTTTGACAGAATAGCTCCGGTGGCGCCGGCAAGACCTGCCACGGATATCTATGGCATCTTTCCAAAAGATGGAAAGCCCTACGACGTGCAAGAGGTTATCGATTGCATAGTGGACAGCGGCAGCTTCTCCCCATTTAAAGCGGCCTATGGAAAGACGATTGTCTGCGGCTATGCCCGTATTGAGGGATGGGCCGTTGGCATTGTGGCCAACCAGCGAAAGATCGTCAAAAGTGGTAAGGGAGAAATGCAAATGGGTGGGGTCATCTACAACGACAGCGCCGATAAGGCAGCTCGCTTTATTCTGAACTGTAATCAAAAGAAGATACCCTTGCTTTTTTTGCAAGATGTAACCGGATTTATGGTGGGCAGCAGAAGCGAACAATCCGGTATCATAAAAGACGGCGCCAAACTGGTCAATGCGGTCGCTAATTCGGTGGTGCCTAAGATCACTATCGTTATAGGTAATTCATTTGGAGCGGGTAACTATGCCATGTGTGGCAAAGCTTATGATCCCCGGTTTATTTATGCCTGGCCTACCGCCAAGATTGCCGTAATGGGAGGTGAGGCCGCCGCCAAAACGCTTTTACAAATAGAAGTGGCTTCGCTAAAGGCGCAAGGAAAGACCATCGATGCCCAGACCGAAGAAAACCTATTGAACGATATCAAAGGCCGCTACGAAAAACAAACCTCTCCCTATTATGCCGCTGCAAGACTCTGGGTAGATGAGATCATCGATCCGGTTCAAACGCGTTTGCTGGTGGCCCAAGGCATTGCGGCTGCCGATCACAATCCCGATATCGACACGTTAAAGACGGGTGTTTTTCAAGTGTAGTCACTTCGTTACTTTCTGCCATGGCATCTCCCATTACCATTTATACAGACGGTTCCGCCAAAGGAAATCCAGGGCCGGGCGGGTACGGGGCCATCTTAATGAGCGGCGCTCATCAACTAGAACTGTCGCAGGGCTACCGCCTTACCACCAATAACAGAATGGAATTAATGGCCGTGATCGCAGCGCTGCAAGCGCTAAAAAAAGACCGGCTCGAAGTTCGGATCTACTCCGATAGCCAGTACGTGGTCAAAGCGGTCAAAGAAGGGTGGCTCAAAAAATGGATGGCCACCAATTTTAGAGGAGGAAAGAAAAACGCCGATCTCTGGCGAATCTTCTTTGCCTTAAGTCAACAACACCAACTCCACTTTCATTGGGTAAAAGGGCATGCCGATAACGAATACAACAATCGTTGTGATCAATTAGCCACCGAAGCGGCGGCCGGAAAAAAATTAAAGATCGATACGGGGTACGAAGAGGGGCTACCTTAACGGGCGAGGACCAGTGTCGCTTTTCTACGCTCCAAGTAATTAAAAAGTATCAAAATAACGGGCAAGAACACAAAGGTTCCCAGCAGTGAATTACGATAAAAAGGAAGACCGGCAGTGTAACAAATAACAAGCCCCCCCGCTGTTTTGGGATAGATGGTCTCGGCAGCGGCCAGCCAAACCATAAAGTTAGAGAGGATAAAGAAAAAAGTGGGAGCCGCCAGTGCGCCCAGTGTCAGCGAACGATAACTTCTGCCTCTGAGCAGCGCTCCCAAGAGAGTGGCACTGAGCAGTAACAAATAGTTTTTCCATTGTCCGCCGTAAATACCGGGATATTCAAAAATACCTTGCTGATAAAGCCCTTGAATAAAGAGATCACTCAACAACAAAGAGAGTAAAGGCAAGGCAAAAAATCCCTCTTTTTTTTGAAAGACATAACCGGAGAAAAGCGCAATGGCCAGCACGGGAGAAAATCCAGAAAAGGCGATCTCCGGTCCAAAAAAGAACTTACAGGCCGTGGTAAGGGCTACCAGTACCAAGGTAAAGAGACTGAATTTTATTGCGCTGTTCATGACGATGTTTTAAAGCGTGTCGATAAACAAAAATAAACCAATTGCGGCAAATCGTATGTTGAATTATCAACGGCTGTGGATACCCGTTTTGGCGCTAAAGAGCAGGGCATCGGTGGTCGCCTTAATAGCAAGAGTTTGACCGGGCAACAACAATGCGGCCGGGTGCCCTTGTTTAAGGCTGATGGTCTTGTTGTTGGCCCTGGCCTCTACGGATCCTTTTACGCATAGCAATAGCATTGGGGTATCGGCAGTAAAGAGCTTCTCCTCTTGCGCCACCAGCAATGATTGCCCCAATATAAAATCGTGAACAGGAGTCTCAAAACTTCCCTCCGGTGGCTTGGCATGCAGCACCCGGGGCACAATGGGTTCAAAGCGAACATGCTTCATTAGTTCGCTCACATCAATATGCTTGCTGGTAAGCCCCCCTCTTAAGACATTATCGGAATTGGCCATGATCTCCACATTTTGCCCTTCCAAATAAGCATGCGGCACACCGGCATCCTGAAAGATGGCCTCCCCGGGGGCCAGGTGTACGAGATTAAAAAGATAGATCGAAAAGATACCTCGGTCTATTGAACCGCTTTTAGAAAATTCAAGGGCTGCGCGGGCTGCCCAAAAATCAGGATCGCTTTTGGATAGTTTTTCTTGTTCGTACAAAGGCAATAATGAGCGTATGTAAGACCCCAGGTGCCGATCAACTTGCTCTTGCGGCATTTCCATTACCAACCGGTAAAGCCCTTCGTATCCGCCTTGTTCAACCACCGGAACTAAGAACCGCAGGGGCTCTGTGCGAGTCAGTGTAGCCTTTAATCGACTTATTTCTTGAAAGCCATGTAAGAGCCAAAATGGGGTCAGGGCCACCATTAACTCGGGTTTGTGATTGGCATCCTTATAATTTCTAAAAGGGGCCTCCAAAGCAATGCCCGAGCGATTCTCTCTTTCGAACTCCCGGATGGCCGCCTCTTTGGTGGGGTGTACTTGTATGGAAAGCATACTTTTTACATCGAGCACTTTTAATAAAAAAGAAAGCTCGCCTGCTACCAGGTCAAGCGGTTTCCACTGACCGTTGCCGGTATCGACGTGCGACATTCCCTGCCGGTGAGTACCCATCCAGTATTCGGCAAAAGGCCGATGCGCCCGGTTATCTTGGTTCAGCAGGTCGGCGATCAACTGCTCGCCTCCCCAATCGTAGTGTTTGACCACTCCTTGCAACGGCATTATTGCATCCATTCCATTTCTGGTTTATACTTGGCTAAAGATACAGCATGAAAAAACATCTTGCGTTGGGAGCAGCAGGAGAACAGTTGGCTGCCGATTGGCTGGCACAAAAGGGCTATACTATTGTGGAGCGAAACTTCAGATGGGGCAAGACCGAAATAGACATTGTGGCCACCAAAGAGGATTGGCTGCACATAATAGAGGTAAAGACCAGCAGCAGCGACCACTGGGGCATGCCGGAGCAACGGGTCGATCAGAAGAAAATGCGGATGCTGCAACGCGCAGCGGTGGTCTTACTACAACTCACCCACAGAACATGGGTGCAATATGATGTGGTGGCCATTACTTGGATGGCAAAAAAAACCCCGCAGATCGAATTGATCGAAGACCTGAGCTGCGCTTGACGCCGAGAAAATACCGGTGGCCGGCTTAGACCAGATCGGAGAGCTGCGTCTTTATTTTTTCTACCAACAAAAAAGTAGCGGGGCAACTCTCCACATTTTGCTTGTGTATATGCGCAAAATCAATAAATCTTTTTCCCAGATGCGGAAAGCCCGAACAATCGAGGGGTCTTATGGCATAGATGCTGCACTTATTGTCTTTTTTGTTCAAAAATTGACAGGGCGTGGAGCGGTTGACCCAATCGCGATCTCCTCCCCTTTCTTGCTTGAGCCATTTTTTCTTAAAGGCATTTACGGTCAACCCAAAATGCCGAGCGATCCGCTTTAGGTCGCCAGGGGTATACGTGGGGGTCATGGTCTTGCAACAATTGGCACAAGACAAACAATCGGTCTCGGCCCATACCTCTTTTTCGGTCTTATCGATCATGGCCTGCAACCCGCGTACCGGTTTTTTTTCGAGTCGCGTAAGAAAACGTCGTAAGGTAGAACGGTGGTGGCGAACCTTGGCTCTGAAAGAACGGAGCAGCTGTGCGTCGGGCTTTTTCATGGGGCGTAAATATAATCATTCAAACCGTCTAAATTTGTACAAACGCTTTAAACGCATGAGACTGATCGGACTTTTTTTACTTTTCGCCTTTGCACAGTGCTGCTTACCCTCTTGCCAGGGCTCCGGGGGCGAAGCCACTTTTTGTGATACGACTTGCAACAACGATACCATTGCCTTTACGGGCTCGCATGCTACGAAACCTGCCGTCAGCATTTCGATGGCAGGCTGTTTACCGGATAGCATCCAATGGTACCATGCCGAAATGGCCGCCTACACCAAGACCGGATTTGCCTACTTGATCGGGCAGCCCGTTCGAATCAACAAAGATTTTGTGGGTGCCAAATTCAAAGACAACTTGTATGTGTGGCTGCTCTTTAACGATTGTATTACCGGTCGCGGCTTTCAGCTAAAACTACCCTACGACAAAAAAGAGAAACTATCGATCAAGTCGAGCGGCGTCAACTCCTTTGACCCTAAATTCTCTATTGCTGAGCAACTGATCGTCAACACCGACCGGGGCAACCTCTTTGTAGAAGATGCCTACACCGGAAAAAAGGCCATGATGACCTTTGGAGAAAAGTTACCCATCGATTACGACCGGCTGCACGATCACCTCGACTCGGTACATGTAACCGATACGCGCATTTGGGTTCGTTTTAAGAGTAAGGACAAATGGGTCGAGAAAGAAAAAAATATCGTGTTGGAGTAAGTAGTCATGTGGGAGCCCTATAAAAAAGGATACAAGGCCTGGCTGCAACTGGAGCGCTCCTTGTCCGATCATTCTGTCGAAGCCTATGGCAGAGACCTGGAACTGCTAACTCGCTATCTGCAATTACAATCGGCCCCTCCTCGCCCCGATGAAGTTACTACCGAAACCCTGCGGCTTTTTATTCATTCCATTGCCGAAATGGGATTATCGGCCAGCTCGCAGTCGAGAATTATTTCGGGTATCAAATCGTTTTTTCATTATTGTATTTTAGAGAACATCATTACCGCTGACCCCACCACCTTGCTGGAGGCACCTAAACAAAAAAGAACGCTGCCCGATACTCTCAGCTTCGAAGAGATCGAATCGATTATTGCCGCCATTGACCTGAGCAAACCCGAAGGCACCCGCAACAAGGCCATGCTGGAAACACTTTACAGTTGTGGTCTCCGCGTCAGTGAGCTGATCGGGCTCAAGATCTCGCAATTGTACCTCGATCTCGATTATGTGCGTGTTACAGGAAAAGGAGACAAGGAAAGACTGGTTCCCATTGGCAGCGATGCTTCGCGCTATATTAAGCTCTACCGAGAACAGATCAGAATTCATCAAACGCCTGCCAAAGGCATGGAAGATATCTTGTTCTTAAGCAAACGAGGAGCCGCCTTGTCTCGGGTGATGGTCTTTTACATTATTCGACAACTGGCCAAAACAGCAGGCATCAAAAAAACGGTCTCCCCGCATACCTTTCGACATTCTTTTGCCACGCATCTGGTAGAGGGAGGCGCCGACCTTCGTGCCGTACAAGAAATGCTGGGACACGCCAGTATTACCACCACCGAGATCTACACCCATCTGGACCGCGACTTCTTGCGCAAGACCCTCGAGCAGTTTCATCCGGGTTTCAAGAGCTGACCGACCCTTTATGGGGCCAACCTTTGCCACTAATCACTGATAGGACCGGTTTTAGCCCGTTGCCAAAAAATAACGGGATTGTGCTAATTTTACACTCCTAAAATCCATGACACATGAAAAGAATTTTTTGGTTGGCCGCTTGCCTTGGTTTGGTCATTACCGCCCAGGCACAGCTTAAGACGCCCGCCCCCAGCCCTACTCAAAACTTAAAGCAAGACTTTGGTCTTGGCAGCATCGAGATCAACTATTCGCGCCCGGCCGTAAAAGGTCGTAAAGTATTTGGAGACTTGGTTCCGTACGGATCGGTATGGCGCACCGGTGCCAACAATGCGACCACCATTCAGTTTAGCGACGACGTAACTATTAACGGCGTTACACTGGCCCCCGGTAAATACGGTTTGCTCAGCATTCCCGAAAAAGACAACTGGACCCTTATTGTCAGTAAACAAACCAACGTAACCAGCCCCAGTGATTACAAGCAAGAAATGGATGTTGTAAGGGTAACCTCTCCGGTAGAAAGATTAAAGGATGGCGTAGAGAATTTTACCATCTCGGTTAATGACATCAAACCCAACAGTTGTGTACTTCATCTTGCCTGGGACAAGACCGGTGTAAGCCTGCCCATTACTACCGATATCGATACCAAGATCATGAGCAATATTGCCAAAGTGATGCAGGGAGAAAAACCACCTTACTACAACGCTGCCATGTACTACATGGACAATGGCAAAGACCTAAAGCAGGCCCTGGCTTGGTTCGACAAAGCCGTAGAGGGCTCTCCTACCGCTTATTGGGTACAGCACCAGCGTGCTAACTGTCTGGCCAAATTGGGCAAGACCGCCGAGGCAAAAGCGGCTGCCGAAAAATCAAAAGAACTGGCACTGGCAGCAAAGAACATGGACTATGTTAAGCTCAACGAAAAATTACTGGCCGAATTAAAATAATGGCGCAAAGTGGCGGTCTGCAGCAAGAACAGTGCAGCCGACACAAAAAGATTGTTACTCAAAAGACCGCCTTCTACTTTAAAAAGTCGCTCCCGAAACGGAGCGATTTTTTTTACCCGTCCAATGCAGTAATGCGCAAAATAAGACCACCATCCCTGCCCCCAGCGGATTGAGCCAGAGAAAAGACAGCTTGATGATACCGGTTCGGGACAATAAAAAAACGGCGATGACCACCAACTCAGCCAGCAAGGCCGACCAAAAAACGAGCGTTCCGTTGGTAACACGAGGCATAAAAAAGGCCACTAAAAAAATACCGAGCACCACCCCATAGAACAGCGAACCCAACACATTGACCGCCTCGATCAGGCTGTTGCCGAGGTTGTAGGTAAACATGGCCACTACAATGCAAAAGACCCCCCATCCCAACGTATACCATTTAGAAATACGATACTCGGTTTCGCTGCTATTCGAAGAACGAGAAAAGCGCTTATGGAAATCGATCATGGTAGAAGAGGCCAGCGAATTAATGGCAGCCGCAATGCTGCCCCAAGAGGCCAAAAAGATGATGGCGATCAATAAACCCACAAGACCTGCCGGCAGATGATCGACCACAAAACGTAAAAAAATGTAATTGGTATCGTTGGCATCACCTCCTTCGGTCTTACTCGCTATCCAATACTTAACACGGCCCCTTAAGCTGTCGGAGCGGCGTTGTAATAGCTGTACCGAATCAATAAGTACTTGTTGCGTTGCGGCTGCGCCGTTAGTTCGCAAAAGGGCATATTGACGTACCAGCTCGGTCTTGTGGGCGTTGAGTCGATCATAGTCGGCCGTTAGCCGTTGCAACGAGTCTGCATAAAGGGGAACCTTTTTTAATTTTTCGAGTTGTACCTGGTTAAAAAAGACGGG
>CAZZLP010000023.1:0-11848 GCA_964654705.1 uncultured Chitinophaga sp. | reverse complement strand
TTCTTCTAATGCGTTAATGGCCAAACTACTGCATCAGCTTTCCTTATTACTTGACAAACCTGAATGGGGGCAGCGGAGCCATCGAATGTTAATTACCCTTGGCCATGCAATCTTGCGGTATCCGACCTCTTTCGGCAATTGGGCCTGTTTGTTGCAGGAATTTTTTTACGGAACCAACGAGATCTCTGTTGTGGGAATAGATCACAAAAATTTAATATACAGCGTTTTAGAGAATTATATTCCTCATAAGCTGCTACATTCGGCCCCGGTTGCCGAAGCTGGTTTTTCCCTGCTTAAAGGCAAAGATCCGGGTCAGGGCACTGCCATCTGGCTCTGCAAAAAATCTGCCTGTCTGCCCCCGGTTAAAACGGTAACTGAACTTATGTTATTGATCGACAAGGCCGAACAAAGATCTTGATTTAACAATCGGGTTGGCAATAATTCGATCATGCACATCGTTTACACCCGGGATCAAAAACGCAGGCGGGCGGCAAAAAATCTCTCCAATCGAAAGAAAAACTGCCCCTCCAAGTGTTATATTTGTCCCTACCCTTTAAGTGTATGAAAATGAAGAAGCTTTGTTATCTGTCGCTGATCATGCTAGCGCTGTTTTCGATGACGGGATGCAGCATTTTAGGAAGCAAAAAGAAAAGCGGCTCCACGATGGTCAACGATGGCATGCTGCGCGGCGTAGCCCCCGGTAGCCGTTACACGCTGCCTCGCCCTCCGGGCATGGTCTACATACCACAAGGAAATTTTCGCATGGGCCCCAGCGATGAAGATCCGGCTTATGCCTTTAGCGCCCGTAATCGCTCTATCTCGATCTCCGGATTCTGGATGGACCAGACCGAGATTACCAATAACGAGTATCGTCAATTCGTAATGTGGGTACGCGATTCGGTCGTGGCTCGCAAGATGGGATATGTAAAAGCTGGTCCTGACGGAGAGGAGCATGTTGATTGGGTAAAGGCCCGCTCCCTTAAATGGAACGACCCCAAGATCATGGAACAATTGAGCAGCACCGATATTATCCTTCCACCCAATGATCGCATTTTTGGAAAAAAGCAACTCGATCCCTCCAAGATCATCTATCACTCCGAAGTGTTCGACCTCAAAGAAGCCGCCCGTCGCGAGAACGCCGGTAAGCCGCTTTCTTCTTTTATCGTTAAGAATGATACGCCCATTTATCCTGATACACTGGTTTGGATACGTGATTTCTCTTACTCGTACAACGAACCCATGACCAAGCGCTATTTTATGCATCCATCTTTTGGCAACTATCCTGTCGTGGGCGTTAGTTGGAAGCAGGCGGTCGCCTTTTGCGAGTGGAGAACCCATTATCTGAACGCTTACCTCGATTCTAAAAAGCGTCCGCAAGAATCCGATTTTCGCTTGCCCACCGAGGCACAGTGGGAATATGCTGCGCGGGGTGGTCGTTCTCAAACCATGTTTCCTTGGGGAAATTATTATACGCGCAACAAGAAAGGCTGTTTGATGGCCAACTTTAAACCCGGTCGTGGCAACTATCCCGAAGACGGTGGGTTTTATACCGTACGGGCCGACAGTTACTGGCCCAATGATTACGGATTGTATTGCATGGCTGGTAATGTGGCCGAGTGGACCTCTTCTATTTATTACGAAGGCCGCAATAATTTTCAGCATGATATGAACCCCGATGTTCGCTGGAATGCCAAAGATGACGATCCTCCGCTCATGAAGCGCAAGATTACTCGCGGAGGCAGCTGGAAAGATGTCGGTTACTTTATACAAAACGGTACCGCCACGTACGAATACCAGGACTCCGCTAAATCGTATGTCGGCTTTCGTTGCGTGATCGATCTTCCCGCCTCTTCAATGAAATAACTTTTTTATTAATACAACCTTCAACATCTAAACTTTTCGAATCATGGCAGCAGCTATTCCTTCCAAAGTCAGTAAATGGGTCGACGTAGGCGTATCATTTGGAGCCGCCCTTGTAATCTGGGGTGCTCTTCGTAAGATCATTCACGCTCCTGATGCCGATATCTGGCTCTGGATCGGTCTGACCACCGAGGCGCTCATCTTTGCCCTCTATGGAATTTTATATATCAAATATCCCGCCATCGACGACGCCAGCCATTCCGAAGAGCAATTATCGGTGGTTGGTAAAATGGATAAGATGATGAAGGATGCCAACATCAACCAGGATGTGTTGTCAAAGTTGGGCGATAGTTTTCGCCAGCTGAACACGACCGTATCTAATTTGAACACCATGGCCGATGCCGCAGCTGCGAGTGGAGAAATGGCTGCCAAGACCAAGGCGGTTGCCGTTGAACTCGATAAGGTAAAGAATGCCTATTCTGCCGCTGCTGACTCGGTAGGAGCTTTCAACAATGCCACCGAAGGAGCCCGCCATTTTCATGACCAGGTGCAGGTGCTCACCAAAAACCTCTCTTCGCTCAATACGATCTATGAATTGGAATTGGCCGAGAGTAACAATCACCTAAAGGCCCTCAATAACTTTTATGGTAAGCTTACCGAGGCTTCCAATGCGATGGTAAGCAGCACCGAAGATGCTAAGAAAGTACAGGAGCAAATTGGTGCGCTGGCCAATAACTTGGGTCGTCTAAACAATATTTACGGTAGTATGCTGACTGCCATGCAGGGGCGTTCCTGATAAAACCCTATTGCCAACCCATTGCTTAATATTTTAAAGAAGAGCTTACATGGCACTACCTAAAGAACCGCGGCAGAAGATGATCAACATCATGTACTTGGTGTTGACCGCGCTGCTGGCGATCAATATTTCTGCCGAGATCCTCAATGCGTTTAAAACGATCAACGAGAGTCTCGAAAAAACCAATACGGCGGTCAATGCATCTACCGTTCAGGTGCTGGCCTCTTTGCAACAGAAGTTGACCGATCCCGCGACCCGAGACAGGGCCGCTATCTGGAAACCCAAGGCAGACGCCGTTGCCGGATATGCGACCGAGGCCTATTCTTTCGTAGACAACCTTAAAAAAGAAATCATCGCAGCCTCTACCAAAGGTGGTAAGATGAAAGATGATGATCAGAATGCCACCACCCGAATTTTGATCAAAGAAGGAAAGGGCAAACAGCTCTTTGAGATCCTCAAACGATACAAGGAGAATGTTTTCAAGACCGATCCAAAGATTCAGGAGAATTTCGCCAACTCGTTTCAGGTAAATCTGGACCCGCCCAAATCGCAGAACTCCAATAAGAAAACCTGGGAAGAAGCTTATTTCTACATGTCTCCCACGGTGGGGGCGCTCAGTATTTTGAGCAAGTTTCAAAATGACATTCGAACCTCAGAGAATAAAGTGGTCACCTACTGTCACGAGCAGGTAGGCAAAGTAGAGGTGGTGTTCGATTCGTATGCTGCCATTGTCGGACAAAACTCCAATTACCTGATGCCCGGCCAACAGCTGGAGATCAAAGCCGGTATTGGTGCTTTCAGCAAAGAAGCAAAGCCTACCATTACCATAGGAGGGGCGGTGGTTCCCATCGGCGAAGAGGGATTTGCCCTTCGTGAAATGGATGGCGGCGCGGTCGGTCCTCATACCGTACCCGTCGTTATTACTTATACCAATCAAAATACCGGACAGACCGAACGTAAAGAGGTAAAAGTAGAATACATCGTTGGGCAGGCGAACGCATCGGTAGGGCTCGACAAGATGAATGTGCTCTACATTGGCGTACCCAATCCCATTACGGTGGCGGCCAGTGGCGGAGGCGATGATAAAGTCAAGTTAAGCATTACAGGCGGTGGTGGTTCTCTCGTTAAGAAAGGGCCCGGCAAGTATGATGTTTTTGTCAATGCCGTTACCGATGATTGTAAGATCAATATTGACCTTGATGGAAAGCCCTCTTCGTTCAACTTCAGGGTACGTACCATTCCCGAGGCGAATGCCTTTGTGGGAGGCCAACCCAGCGGTGCCAATATCAATGCCGGATCGTTCCGCGCGCAAGGCGGCGTGGGTGCGGGTATCAAGAACTTTCCCTTTGAGCTCGAATACGATGTGGTCAGCTTTACATTTACCTGTGATACCGACGATGATATTGTATCGATCCCCAACCAGGGCGCTGCTTTCTCTTCGCAGGTTCGCGCTGCCATTAACCAATATGTACAGGCCGGACGTATGGTGACGATCGATGATATCCGTGTCAAGGGGCCCGATGGACGCACGAACAGAGCGCCTTCCTTGGTCTATTATATCAAATAATTTTTTTGTATATGAAGTTGAAACTTTTCTCGTCGGTTCTGCTGCTTGTTACTGTGGTCTTCTTGACCACGGATGTAGCAGCACAGCGTTCCCCTCGTCGCAGAGGTGGTGCTCCGGCTCCCGCTAATACGACAGAGCAACCTGTGGCACCTGCTGCAACGGATACCGTGCCCAAGGCCCCTGCTTTTGATGTTTATGCCAACCTTCCTTTTGAGTATGATACCGCGACGGCAGATAATGCGATTCGTAAGTCACTTCGTCAGGATAACGCGTACGATAAAAGCAGCCTTACACAGCGCACTCCCTTACCTTATGAGCATCTGCGTTGGGACGATGCGTTCTATGCCGAAAAAGTATGGCGCGAGCTGGACCTTCGTGAAAAGATGAACAAGGTTTTTATGTATGAATCCATGGAAGATGACGGCAGCCAGATCTTTGTCAATATGCTGATGAAGTCGGTACAGAGCGGCGAGGTGACGGCTTTCTCCGACGATCGTTTTACGACGCCCCTTACCGTAAGTGCCGTACAGCAATTGGTGGCCGGAAGTCTCGATACGGTTCCCAAATATGACATTAAACAGATCGACAAGGTTATCGGCTATGTGGTGACCCGTAAATCGTTCGATCCTAAATCGATCAATAAGATCCGTCTAAAAGAAGAGTGGGTCTTCGATCGCGAGTCGAGCCGCATGCATGTTCGTATTCTGGGTATCGGGTTGCTTAAGACCGAGTATTTTCCCAATACCAATAAAGAACGCGGCACCTCTTCTTTGTTCTGGGTCTATTATCCCGATCTGCGCCCTGCATTGGTCAAGGCTGAGGTCTATAACTCCAGAAACATGGGGCAAAGCCGCATGACTTGGGAAGAACTCTTCGAAAGTCGTATGTTCAGTAGCTATATTGTCAAGTCAACGATCGATAATCCACAAAACAAATTGATCCGTAACTATATCAAGGATCCCATTTTGCAATTGCTCGAAGGGGAGAACATTAAAGAGAAGATCTTTAATTTCGAGCAAGACCTCTGGTCGTATTGATCTTGTTGTACATGCCACTACCCGGCAAGGTCCGTGAAATAGGCATTGATCTTGGCTGCCTTTGTTTTTCCGACCACGGCCGTGAGCTCCTCTAGAGAGGCCTTTAGCATATTGTTGACCGAACGAAAGTGCTGCAACAGCTCGGTGGCCGTTTGCGCTCCAATACCTGGAATTTCTTGCAGCTGATTTTTGAACGTGCCTTTGCTTCGTTGTTTGCGGTGAAAATTGACACCGAAGCGATGCACTTCGTCGCGAATCCTGCGAATAAGTAATAAGCTGTTGCTTTGATAGGGTAGTCGAAGCGGTTCGCTGTCTCCGGTAAAGAAAAGTTCCTCTTGGTTTTTGGCGAGCCCCACGAGGGTCATGCTGCCCTGAAGCCCCAAGGCCGTGATGGCCTCCATGGCGGCACTGAGTTGTCCTTTACCGCCATCGATGATAACCAATTGCGGCAAGGGTTGACTTTCTTCTTGCTGTCGTTTGTAGCGACGGTAGACCGCCTCTTTCATGCTCGCAAAGTCGTTGATGCCTTTTACGGTCTCGATGTTGAACGTTCGGTAGTCTTTTTTACTGGGTTCGGCATTTTTAAAGCAGACCATGGCCGAAACAGGATAGCTGCCCTGAAAGTTAGAGTTATCAAAGCACTCAATGTGGACTGGAAGCGAAGAAAGTTGCAGGTCTTGCTGCAAGTCGATCAACAGTTTTTCTGTATCCACGATTTTTTTATCGAGTTGCAGCCTTTCTCTTTTTCGTTGCTCCGCTATAAAGTACGCTGCATTTTTTTGCGAGAGTTCCAGCAGTTTTTTTCGGTCGCCGCTTCGGGGAACGGTGATCTTTACTTCTTTTTCGGGATAGTCGATGACAAAAGGCACCACGATCTCTTTTGCCTGGCTCTCAAAGCGGTCTCGGAGTCTGGCCACAGCGAACGACAAGATCTCGGTAGGGCTTTCATTGAGCTTAAGCTCCGCTTCGAGGGTATGACTTTGCACGATGGCCCCATTGCGTAGCATCAGGTAGTTGACAAAGGCTTTTTTGTCGTGACTGACCGAGAAGATGTCCAGATCGGGGGTGCGGGCATTGGCCACTACCGAGCGGGACCGGTACTGCCGCAGATAATCGATCTTTTTTTTAAGATAGGCTGCCTGTTCAAAGGCCAGTCGTTGGGCGGCTGCGGTCATTTGCTCTTCCAGATGCCGAATAACGGGAGTAAGCTCTCCTTTTAAGATATGCGCGGCTTGTTGCAGATCCTGTTCGTACGCTAAAGGGGTTTGTAAACCTTCGCAGGGGCCTTTACAGTTGCCCAGGTGATACTCCAGGCAAACTTTATACTTGCTACGAGCGATCTTTGCGGGGCTCAGGTCAAGCGTGCAGGTGCGCAACGGAATGGTTTGTCTAATAAATTCTAGCAGCTCTCGCAACTGGTGTACCGACGTATAGGGCCCTAGATAAGTAGAGCCGTCCTTTATCTTTTTGCGTGTTAGAAAGATTCTCGCAAAGGGTTCTTTTCTGATAACGATAAAGGGGTAGGTCTTATCGTCTTTGAGGTTAATGTTATAGCGGGGCTGGCATTCTTTGATCAAGGAGTTTTCGAGCAAAAAAGCATCTTGTTCCGAATCTACGATGGTAAACCGAATGGTAGCAATCTTTTTGACCAGCTCGATGGTCTTTTGATTATCGGGTTGTTTCGAAAAATAAGAGCTGACTCTTTTTCTTATTTGCTTGGCCTTGCCAACATACAACAGTTCGCCCCTGGCATCGTAGTACTGGTAAATACCAGGCTGCAAGGGCAGGGTAGGCGCGATCAGTTGAAACTCGGCGAGCGTCATACAGGGGGGCTACTGGTTCCAAATAACTTTAGTGGTAATTACTTTGGCCGGCTGTCCCGGAAGTTGTGTGGTGCGTACTATGGTAAAACGCTGATCCATTAGCCAAAGCAGTTCTTGTTGACGAAGACCATTGCGGTCGTTGATGATCTGGCTGGCCAAGATCGTGGTTACCTTGTCTCCTTCGGCCACATCGGGAGCTATATGCAATTCTTCTTGTTGTAGTTCTTGTTTGTCTCGATCGACTGGCAGGTAACTGATAATGACCTTCTTCATCAGTTCGTCGTAGCGGGTCTCTTCGGTAAAGTGTTTGGCGTTTCGGGGTAGCGACAGATCGGGAAGCGTCAAAAAGGCTTGCGCCTCTTTTCGGAATTGCTCGCGCGCAATGTAAATGGTATCAAAAGCGATGGTGTCGGTACCCCGGTAGTCGTAGCGTGTAATAGAATATAGCGATGTGTCGATATGTGCCACTTGTGCCTCTATGAGCGAAGGGATCGAGATGAATTTCTTAGAAGGATCGGTGTTGTCTTTACATCCTAAAAAAAACAGCAATACGGTCAAACACCCCGCGATTGGCCTTTTTTTCATAGCGTAAAATTAGGATAAACTGCAATAGCGGGGATAGAACTATTTGCCTAGTCTCATACCCAGTTTGATCCCAAAATCATACAGGTGTTCCTGCACGGGATAGCCTTTCTTAAAACTGGATGAGGTTTGGTAACGAAGCTGAGGCCCGATCTGAAAGTCGGTTTTGCCTAACTGAAAACGGGCATAGGTCTCTACTCCGACGTTAAGGTTCCATTTATTGATCAGGTAGGGCACTTCGGCATAATTTTGATAGTCGACCGATATAACATAGGCACGATTACCCACTACGTAAGTGGGTTGCACCGTAGCGCTGATGCCCCAGTGTGTTTGTTTTTTACCCAGCACGCGCCATTGCAATCCGATTGGCAGCGAAACGGAATAATAATAGTTGCGAAGCCAGTTAGCGGTAGAGCGAAATCCGTTACTCCTAAAACTGGTGATGGTGCTGACCGTACTGGTACCTCCCCAGGGATTCATGAGGGCAATGGTGGCCACTTCGGAAGGATAGCTATAGGCCTCGATATCATATTTGCTGACGTTGAATTGAAATCCGGTTACCCAGTCTATTTTTTTGCTGATGGGGTAGGTGCCCATAAAGCCCAGCTGCATACCAATATCGGGTCGATGTCTGATAACGCTGGCCAGATCGGTAGAGTTGGCCATAGCAGCGGCAGTGGACAACGCCGTACTGCTCATACGAGCCTGAGCAATGAACTTCTGATCTTCTTGTAAGGACCGATAGCTGACCGTGGGGGTAAAGAAAAATTGCCATTTGAAGCGGGGCCGGTGAAGTTGCCGCTGGTAGCTGTTGACCACACTTTCGATGCTTTGCGGATTGCGCTCTTCGAGGGGGTCTTCGACAGAAAGTCGCTGCTCGGTTATCGTGGCAGGCTGGATCGGCTGCGCTGTTGCAAGGATAGATTCAGATTGCGATGCAGCTTGTAACGGCTCAGTTTGCGGTGCACCGTGCAACGCTTCAGTTTGAGATGCAGCTTGTAACGGTTCAGTTTGCGGTGCACCGTGCGACTGCTTGATGGGCGTAGCAGGTGGTGACTGCTCTATCGGCGTAGCAGTTAGTGACTGATCGATTCGCATAGCAGGTAACACCTGATCGATGGGTAGTTCTTTGGTTGGATGTACGATAGTTGAACTTTCGTTAGTTCTTTTTAATTCGGAAAGTCTCGTGTCTGCCGTCGTGCTATACAGTGCCTGGTGGCGGGAGGCATCTGTTCTAGCGCCGTTTATTGGTTGGTGCTGCACCAAGAACCAGCCACTTGCGGTCAACAGGGGCAGTAATATTAACAGGGCGATCGTACGGCGACGGCTGCCACCATGCATCCGCGAGTAGATACGGGTCCATGCCTTCTCGGAGGGATACAGCCGATGCGCGTCCGCATTTTGTTTTAAAAAATGCTCGAAATCATTATGCTCAAAATGCCCATCCATTTGCTACAGGGTACCTTGCGGTACAAGATTGGTTTAATGCGGAGCCACGGCAGCTATCCAGTCGGACTCTTGTTTTGGTTGCAAAATCTTTTTTCTGATCAACAGCTCTTCGAGCATCGCTTTGGCCCTTGTAAATTGGCTACGGCTGGTGCTCTCTTCTATATCCAACAACTGTGCAATCTCGCGGTGGCTGTACCCTTCGATCGCAAATAAGTTCAGTACGGTCCTGTAACCGGTGGGCAGCTGTCGGATGCATTCCACGATCTGCTTGACCTGCACCAGGGCCGGTATACTGTCTTCTTTCAGTGCCACGGAGTGCGCATGGATCAGATCGACGCTCTCGTTGAACTTTTTATTCTTCTTTAGAATGTTGATACAAGTATGCACGACGATCTTTCTGATCCATCCTTCGAAAGAACCGCGATGCTCGAAGCGCCCTATCTGGGTAAACACCTTGATAAAGCCCTCTTGCAACATATCTTCGGCATCTTCGCGGTTGTATGCGTACCGATAGCAGACAGCCAGCATCTTGGGACTGTACTGTACATACAGTTCTCGCTGTGCGGCAGCCTGATTCTTGATACAACCTTTTATGATGGCTTCTTCTGTCATGGTACAGGAGTAACCACTAATTTAAGACAATTTACCAGGGAGATAGCTGCTTGACCTGTTAAAAATTTAGAGGGATTCCGCACCGGGTTTACCGGCCTTGGGGGGCATTATTTCCGGGGCTTTACCAGGCTGTCGGCGGGGTAGCGCAACTTCATGGTATCCATAATCGATTGGGCCCAGCGGGTAATGGCCACCCGCTCCGCCCGGGTAAGCCGGGCCTCACCGTGCGTCCAGGTATAGGAGGGCAGGGGCATCTCTTCTTCGTTGACCATTTCGATGGTCTCTTCCATTTTGTGATATTGATAGCGCAGCGAGCGGTGGGTATACTCGTCAAAGTTCAAATGTCTTTTGCCATCTCTAATGTGTTCGTCGAGCCACCAGGCTACGGGTTGAATGGATGCGTACCAAGGGTAATAAGTGGTATTGCTGTGACAATCCATACAAGCTTTTTTTAAGATCGTCTGTACCGAGTCGGGCATAGCAAAACGACTGATCAGTTGCTGATCGCGATTAACGGGCAATTGATTTTTTGCAGGATGAATGAACTGGATTAACACCAGTATCACAAACAAGGCAAGTCCGATCTTTTTTAACAGGGGCATAGTAGAAAATTTATTCATTAGTCAATTAAAATGTTACCGGTCATTTCTTGGGGAATAGCAAGCCCCATGTACCGCAAAATGGTGGGCGCTATGTCGCCCAGTTTACCCGGCCGCACCGTTGCCGGGGGCTGGTTGCCGATAATGAAAAGCGGAACGAGGTTGAGCGTATGGGCGGTATTGGGGCTGCCATCTTCGTTGACCAGGTAATCGGCATTGCCATGATCGCTGGTCAGAAAAATGGTATAGTTACTCTTGAGGGCTGCCGGCACCAGTTTGGCCACACAGCGGTCAACTGTTTCTGCAGCCATAACAGCGGCCTTCCATACACCGGTATGCCCTACCATGTCGGTATTGGCAAAATTGAGACAGATAAAATCGGCTTCGGCTTTTTCGATCTCGGGTAAAATAGCCTCGGTTACTTCGAGGGCGCTCATGGCAGGTTGCAGGTCGTAAGTGGCCACTTTGGGAGAGGGGATCATGATCCTTTTTTCTGCCGAAAAGGGTTGCTCCCTTCCGCCGCTAAAGAAAAAGCTAACGTGCGGATATTTCTCGGTCTCGGCAATACGGATCTGCGCGAGACCGGCCCCGGCGATCACTTCTCCCAGCGTATTGTTCAAATTATCGGTCTCAAAGATCACATTCACGTTTCTATAGGTCTTGTCGTATTCAGTAAGGGTCGTATAGCAGAGAGAAAGTTTTTTCATGCCTGCCTCCGGAAGATCGGTTTGAGTAAGTACTTGTGTAATCTCGCGGCAGCGGTCGGTTCTGAAATTAAAACAGATCACGGCATCGTCTTCTTGCAAAGTGGCTATGGGTCGCTGCAAACTATCGACGATCACCGTAGGGGTAATAAACTCGTCGGTAATATTATTTGCATAAGCATGCGTAACGGCTTTTTCGGCATCGTCGGCATACGCACCCTTGCCCAGTACCAAAGCATCATAGGCCAGTTTGATCCGTTCCCAACGCTTGTCGCGGTCCATGGCAAAGTAGCGACCGCTAACGGTGGCAATGGTTCCCACCTGGGTATTCAGGTATTGTTGCAGCTCTTGTATAAAACCCAGTCCGCTTTTGGGATCGCAGTCTCGTCCGTCGGTAAACGCATGCACAAATACTTTTTTTAATCCTTTTTGTGCGCAACAAGCCACGAGCGCTTTTAGATGATCGATATGCGAGTGAACGCCCCCGTTGCTAACCAGCCCCATCAGGTGCAGGGCTTTGTTGTGTTGCAGTGCATGGTCGATGGTACTTACCAAGACAGGGTTAGAAAAAAGAGAGCGATCGGCCACCGCTACATTGATCCGCTGTAATTCCTGGTAAACGATTCTTCCGGCACCGAGGTTAAGATGTCCTACTTCGGAGTTGCCCATTTGTCCATCCGGCAGACCAACGGCCTCCCCGCAGGTAACCAGCGTGGTGTGCGGATATCGGTCATAGAGCGAATCAATAAAAGGGGTATCGGCAGCGGCAATGGCATCTGCTGCGGGCACCTTGCCCAACCCCCATCCACCCATTATGAC
>CAZZLP010000022.1:0-12089 GCA_964654705.1 uncultured Chitinophaga sp. | reverse complement strand
AGTACAATATGGAATACGATGCCCGCAGCACGTTTCGCTACCAACGCGACTGCCTGCGCGGATTTGTACAATATGTGCTCCGCTTTCTGTTTATGGGTTTTCGGGATACGTTTTTATATTTCTTTAGTCGCCACCGAAAAAAATTCTATTTGCGATTGACGGCAGGCGAGCTCTCCTTTTATATCTTTTGCGCCCTGATGATCGCGTACAATTGGTTCGTTACCCTGCTGGTCTTTATTATTCCGTTTGTCTTTGCTCGTGTTGTCATGATGCTGGGCAACTGGGCACAGCATGCTTTTGTGAACCCTGACAACCCCGAAGACAACACCATCAACTGTATCAATACTCCCTATAACAAGACCTGCTGGAACGATGGCTATCACTATATACATCACGAGCGCCCTGCCCTGCACTACACCGATATTCCCGCCGAATTCTTAAAAAGAAAAAGTGAAATGGCCCAGCGAAAGGTCCTGACCTTCGAAGGCATTCATTACCTGCACATTTTTTGTTGGCTCATGACCCGTCGGTACGACAAACTTGCCGCTCATCTGGTCAATATAGACAATATGTTCAGCAGCGAAGAAGAAGCCATCGCTATCTTAAGGCAACGTACCAAAAAGTTAGTGCCCTCAGGCTTCTTGTCCCGTCCATAAGGCTCCCCCAATCGAATCGCGTAAAGCGCCCGTTACAGAAGAGAGGACCGTATATTCCTGTCTCCAGCGAAGCACCGCCATAAAGGCCATAATCAGGGCTTCTTTATACTGAACAATGTCGTACGATGGCACTTCTACCGTTACACCAAGAGGGGCCAGTTGCGTCTGTAACTCCTGTATCAGAAATTCATTGCAGGCACCGCCTCCCGTTGCCAGTAACCGAGCCCGGGGCTCGGCGCGCAAAGCGGCCAGTTGCTTAACAGCAGCGGCGATCTGCACCACTACATGGCGCGTATACGTGGCCAGCATATCGGGCACCGACAAACCTGCCGACATCACCAACGGGTAGACCACATCGGTACCAAAATCGTTCGCCAGCGATTTTGGATAAGGCAATCGATAATAATCGAGTGTGTCAAGAGTGGCCAGTAAATCGATGTGGACGGTTCCGGAGGCAGCGATCGCCCCTCCCTTATCGTAGGCAAGCCCTTGCAACGAGGCGATCATGTTGAGCACCCGATTGGCAGCGCAAATATCGAAGGCCACTACGGGTGTCGCCGAAGAAGAGATATTGGCTATTCCGCCGATATTCAAAAAGTATTGGATGCCGGTAAATAAATGCTTCTCTCCTATGGGAACAATGGGCGCCCCTTGCCCGCCCAAGGCCACATCGAGCGCACGCAGATCGGTTACCACCGACAGTCCGGTAGTGGCCGCCAAGGCCGCTCCGTCTCCGAGTTGTCCCGTCATACGGCGCTCGGGCATATGAAAAGTGGTATGTCCGTGAGACCCCACGACGGCGATCTTATAGTGCAAGTGATGTTTGTCTATGAATGCGTTGACCTGCTCACCGAGCCAACGACCATAATCAGTATGCAGCAAACAGTAGTCTCTGGCAGAGAGCTCCGTGGCCTGACGTAATCGCTCGGCCCACTCGTTCGGGTAGACCACGCAGTCGGCAGCCTCGAGGGTAAAGCTCCATTGCCCGCCCTGCTCTAAAAAAGTAACATACACCATATCGAGACCATCCAAAGAACTACCACTCATTAAACCAATAGCGCGATATTCCATACGGCATATTTTGTAGATTTGTAAAAGTAGCTTTTATACAGAAAACTTCTTCATGGTCATTAACCTTAGTCAGTCCCATTCGCTGGTCAGCAACTGGATCGGCGAGCTTCGCGACACCGCCGTACAAAACGACCGGATGCGTTTTAGAAGAAACCTCGAACGCATTGGCGAAGTGGCCGCCTACGAGATCAGCAAAACCCTGCCCTATATCGAAAAAGAAGTACCCACGCCGCTGGGTATTGCCACGCAAAAAGTACTCAAGGATTATCCAGTACTGGCCACCGTGCTCCGGGCCGGTCTGCCGTTACACCAGGGACTACTCAATTATTTCGACCAATCCGACAATGCCTTTATTAGCGCCTATCGCAAACACCATCCCGATGGCAGTTTTGAGATTAGCTTGCAATACGCATCGAGTCCCGAACTGGCCGGCAGAGTCCTTATTATTGCCGATCCGATGCTGGCCACCGGCGCCTCGTTGGTAAAGACCATTCAGGAACTCAAGGCCGATGGAGAGCCCAGTGAGGTTCATGTAGTGGTGGCAATCGCTTGCACCGCCGGTATAGAGAACCTGCTTCGCCAGGCGCCTTACGTAAAGATCTGGTGCGGAGACATTGACGATGAGCTTACTGCGAAAAGTTATATCGTTCCCGGGCTGGGCGATGCCGGAGACCTGGCCTTTGGTCCTAAGCTGCAGAGCTAGTAACTTACTGAAATTCCGTAACTTTCACCTTCGGTCCTATAACAGGTCGGGCAGCCTTAAGTAATTTGGGGCGGTCATGCAATCCCGTAGACCGAATTGCGTTATTGAATGTTGATGAGATCTATCATATTGACCCTGACCGTTGTCGTTGCGCTTGGACATATAGCCCGGGCGCAGGATCCCAATTTTTCGCAGTTCTTTGCCTCACCCCTTACCCTTAATCCGGCCTTGACCGGTAAATTTGACGGCGCCGTTCGTGTGGCCGGAAACTACAGAAACCAATGGCCCACCATAGAAAATGCTTTTGTTACCAAGACCGTATCGGTCGATTTTGGATTGCTCGCTAACCGAATTCCAATAACCGATAATATGGGGGCCGGTATCCTGGCCATGAGCGATGTGGCCGGAAACGGCGTGCTTACCACCAATTATGCCGGTGCCTCTTTTGCCTACCATAAAGGATTGGACGAAGACGGTCTGCACCAAGTGGGTATAGGATTTCAGGGAGCCTTTATCAATAAACGACTTGACGTTAGCAAGCTGATCTTTGCCGACCAGCTAACGCCCCTTGGTTTTACGGGGGTTACCAGCGAGATCTTTAACAGCCGTCAGCTGAGCATCGGCTACTTTGATCTGAGTGCCGGGTTGCTTTACAATGGAAGCACCAACGGATACAATAATTTTTATTTCGGTGCCTCTATGTATCACCTGAACCGACCCAAAGAAAGTTTTCAGGGAGGCCAATACATTCTCAATACCCGAACCACCTTGCAAGCCGGCGGACGTATTCCCATTGGGGGCTATCATTACTTTCACATTGCCGCGAATTATAGTATGCAGGCCAAAGCCACTAATGCCGTGGTGGGCGGCGCTTTTTCGTACAATGTAAATCGCAGCGATGACGATCCCGTCAATGTGTACGTGGGTAGTTGGTATCGACTTAAAGATGCCTTTATTCCCTATGTAGGACTCGAGTTTAAAGGATTACGGCTTGGCGCGAGCTACGATGCCAATACGTCGTTGCTAAAACCGGCCACCAACTCACGCGGTGGGATGGAAATTTCTCTGATCTATATTCGACAAGCCTCCGACCCCAGCCTCAAAAAACTCAACTGCCCTAAGTTTTAGTTCGCAGCGACCAGCTGATCTAAATAAATGTCGACCCTTTGAGAGAGATTGTCATTGCTTTACGATCTTGGCAGCAAGCCCACATGCTGATCCAACAACACCGGTTGTTACGCGAGATCTTGTGGGCCGGTATCGTATACAGTTTGCTACTGTTGACAGGACTTTATTTTTTTGCCGGTTCGTCGAGCGAGGCCGTTACCTGGATGAGCCAGCAGTTGGGTATCGAAAACTGGTTACAGCAGCAGCGCAGCGAATGGCTTAGCTTTTTGTTTGTCATGAACGGGATGATGCTGCGTCTCGTGCTACTAATCTTTTATTTTTCTCTTTTCAAATACCTGTTATTGATGGTGGGATCTCCCGCCTTTACATACTTGAGCGAAAAAACAGAGGCGCTCCTCGACGGAAAAGAACATCCCTTTAATTGGGCCGATGTAAAAGAAGATGCGCTTCGGGGCATCAAACTGGCCGTTCATAATGCGGGCAAACAGATCTTTTATTTTATGGGATTGATCTTGCTTTCGCTGGTGCCTCTGGCCGGCTGGATAACACCGCTGATCGCCCTGGTGCTCGAAGCATATTACTTTGGGGTATCGATGCTCGACTATTCGTTTGCACGCAGCAAATTTACCCTTAAGGAAAGTCTGCTATTCTCTTCGCAACACAGAGGATTGGCCATTGGCAACGGAATCGTTTTCTTTGCCATGCACGCCTTGGTTTGGTTGGCACCCGCCTATGCCATTATTGCTGCCACATGGAGCGTACGTCAGGTAAAAAAAGCATGAGCGCATTTAGCATGAGCACCGTTTATCTTATACCCGCCCCACTACACCCCGAGGCTACGCAGGCACTGCCTGCCTATCTGATAGAGGCAATCAAAGAATGTCATATTTTTTTTGTAGAGAACGAAAGAACTACCCGTCGCTATTTTAAGAAATGCTGGAAAGAGATGGTCATTGATGACTACCAATGGCATTGCACCGGGCAACCGCAAACCGAAGAGGCATTCGTAAAAGCAGTAAAGAGTGGCAATACCATTGGGATCGTCAGTGAGGCGGGTTGTCCCGGAGTGGCCGATCCCGGACAAGAGTTGATCGCGATCGCACACCGGCATGGCGCTACGGTAAAACCCCTCGTTGGCCCCAGCGCCGTACTATTGGCCCTGATGGCCAGCGGAGGCAACGGGCAGCAATTTTATTTTGCCGGCTATTTACCCATCGAAGAGAGCGCCCGCGAAAAAACCATCCGCCAATTACAGAGCGCCGCCAAAAAAGACCGCACCACGCAGCTCTTTATAGAAACCCCTTATCGCAATAACCAATTGTTAGCGGCATTGCTACAGTATTTACAGCCTGACACGCTGCTCTGCCTGGCCGTAGAACTTACCGGACCGGGCGAGTGGGTGCGTACCCGAACGGTCGCCGAATGGAAAAAAGAGCTACCGGACCTGCACAAACTTCCCGTACTATTTTTGATTCTTCCCGATCGCTGATCATAGGCCGTATCGATCGATCAGGTAGAGAAGGGCCGCCATGTTGACCGCCCCCAGTTCCAATTCTCTCTTATTGACAGCCTCAAAGACATCACTGCGCGCATGGTGATAATCGAAATAGCGCTGCGAGTCGGGCTGCAGCCCTGCCACCGGTGTGTTGAACAATCGATTCAATGGCCCAATATCGGCGCCGCCGCCACCTTTGCTAAACTCGGAACATCCATATGGAGCGATCAGCGGTTGCCATTGCATTATTTTTTGAAACTGCGCATCCGATACCGTAAAGCCAAAGGCCCGGGGAGTAAATCCTCCGGCATCCGATTCTAAGGCAAATACATGTTTTTCGCCCTTGCGTTGGGCCTCCTCGGCATACTTATTTCCTCCGCGCAATCCATTTTCTTCATTGGCAAAAAGTACAAAACGAATCGTGCGCCGGGGCGCATAACCCAGGGCTTTAAAGGCCCTCAATATCTCGATGGTCTGCACGCAACCCGCCCCATCATCGTGAGCCCCCTCGCAATTATCCCAGCTGTCAAGATGGCCGCCCACCGTTATGAACTCGTTGGGATATTCCGTTCCGCGCAACTCACCGATCACATTGTGTCCGATGGTATCGGGTAAAAAGTGGCCGCGGGTCAGCAGACTCACCTGTACTCCTCCCTGCGCAATTAAACCCGACAATCGATCAGCATCTTGCAAACCTATGGCCACTGCAGGAATTTTTGCGTATGCACTGTCGTAACGAGTGGCACCCGTGTGCGGATGATTATCGGTGCTATGACTCATGCTTCTGACCACTACCCCGCGTGCTCCGAAGCGGGCCGCCTGTGACGGACCTTGCGAACGAAACTTATTGGCATCGCCATAGGCCTGAAACGTGCGCACCATGGTAGCATTAAAAGGATAATTATAAAAAACGATCTTACCCTTGACCTCTTGTTGGCGCTGCTGTAGTTCTTCGAAAGATCGAACCTCCATGACAGGAGCCATCAATGCTGTAGCACCCGTGCCTACCGAATTTCCCAGCGCTGCCACGTCGAGTGGCATACTTTTTCCGTTAACCAAAGCGCTGGCTTGATCTTGCCCTCCCCGCACCCAATGAGGAACCATACACTCCTGTAACCAGGTATTGTCGGCACCCGCGCGTTGCATGGCGGCCGAACCCCATTGCTCAGCTTTGACCATTCCCGAAGAGCCTGCCAGGCGCGGACCGATTTGTTTGGTAAGCACGCGCAAATTCTCATAGGCGCTCGATCGAAGCAAGATCTCGTCGGCCAACCTTCGTATAAACACAGAATCGGTAGATAAGGTCGTTTGGGCCATTGCCGAAGTAAACAGCAAAGCGGCCATCGAGACCAACAAAGTCCGGTACACCCGGGTACGTGCAGCTTTAATCATAATTTGAAGATAATAAATTTAGACGCCTTGCCTGCCACGAAAAAGTTACCTTTACCAACAGTTTTACCATGAAGATCGGTATCGTTTGTTATCCTACTTTCGGAGGTTCGGGGGTGCTGGCCACCGAACTCGGTAAGGCCCTCGCACAAAAGGGGCACGAGGTGCATTTTATTACCTACCAGCAACCCGTACGGCTGGACCGGTTCGATCCTAATATCATTTATCACGAGGTACAAGTACCTACCTATCCTCTATTTGATTTTCCACCCTACGAAACCGCGCTGGCTAGCACCATGGTCGATGTTATCAAGAACAGACAACTCGATCTGCTACATGTGCATTACGCCATTCCGCATGCCTCGGCCGCCTACATGGCCAAACAGATCTTGGCCAAAGAGGGTATTTCAATACCGGTCATTACGACCCTGCATGGAACCGATATTACCCTGGTGGGTCGCGACAAAACCTATGCCCCCGTCGTTACCTTCTCGATCAACGAAAGCGATGCCATTACCGCCGTCTCTCAAAATTTACGCGAAGAGACGTATCGTTACTTTAACATCAACAAAGAGATCGAGGTAATCAGAAATTTTGTGGATGTCAACCGATTTAGCCGAAAACCCATCGATGCCTTCAGAAAAGCTATTGCACCACAGGGAGAAAAGCTGCTACTGCATGCCTCGAACTTTAGAAAGATCAAACGCGTTACAGATGTGGTGCGCATTTTTGCGAATGTAAAAAAAGAAATACCCGCCAAACTGCTGTTCGTGGGCGACGGACCCGAAAGAAGTACGGCAGAAGACCTCAGTCGCGAGTTGGGAGTTTGCAACGACATTTTATTCGTTGGTAAGCAAGAGCAAATGGAAGACATATTGGCCATAGCCGACATCTTTTTGCTTACCTCCGAATACGAGAGTTTTGGACTGGCGGCATTAGAAGCCATGGCAGCGGGTGTACCCGTTATCTCGTCGAATGCGGGCGGACTTGCCGAGATCAATATCGATCAGGTCACCGGTTTCTTGAGCCCCGTGGGCGATGTAGAGGCCATGAGCCGGCAGGCACTGTTACTTTTAAAAGATGAGGAGCTACTGAGTACGTTCAGAAAAAAAGCTCACGAGCAGGCCCTTCGATTCGATATCAGCATGGTAATACCCACCTACGAAGCGCTCTACGAAAGATTTCTGCACAAAAAATAATTGAAGGCTTCTCCACTGTTGCGAGGCGAACCAAGTCAACGGCGTAACCACGCCTGTGGATCTATCTTGCGAGCTTCCATGGTCAAGATAAAATCAATTTGTCCGCCATTACCCTCGTCATCACGTCCGGTCTTGCCAATGACCTGACCGGTTTTAACTAGGCTTCCTTTTTCGACGGTTACCGAAGAGAGATTACTATAAGTAGAAAAATATTTTCCATGGCGGATGGTAACGGCCATTCCGTCTCCCAAATTGTACACCCCGCGTACTTCGCCGTTAAAGACGGCTTTTACTTGCGAACCAGCCGAAGGCGTGGCAATGGTAATACCCGGATTATCGATGGTAAGAAGGGTGTTCTCGATCTTATTATCGCCAAATTTGAGAACGACGATCCCATTGTCGACCGGCCAGGGAATCTTGTATCGGTTGGCTTCAAAACTGCTGTTGAGCGCAACGTCGCTGGCATTGAGATCGAGGTAACTGTCTGGTCGTTTTGTCGGCTCATTTCGTTTAGTGGTCGATTCGACAGCACCGCCCGTAGTGGCAAGGGGCTTACTGGTAGCAACGGCAGCCGTTGTGGCACTGGCCCCGGTAGATGCACCGACAGCCGAGGAGGCCGCTGCTTTCTTTCTTTCTTCGGCTTCTTTTTTGGCCAGTTCGATCTCTCGGCGAACAATGGCCAATACTGCATTTTGTAGATCGCGGTCGCGTTTCTTTTTGATGGCGATCTGTCGTTCGAGTTCTTTCTCTTTACTTTTTAGTTGATTGATAACAGCATTCTTCTCTTTCTTTTGTACCGCCAACTCGGCCACCTGCTTGGTTTGTTTTTCCAAGGCCAGATTCTTTTGATCTTTTCGAACCAACTGTTGTTTTTTACGCTGTCCGATCAGGTCTTGCGTACGTACAATGTTGGCCACTTGCTTTTCGCGGTAGTCGCGATAGCTCTTCAGATACGAGATCCGTTTGACGGCATCATTAAAGCTACTGGCCGAAAAGATAAAATTTACATAGTCGTAGTTGCTTCTGTTCTTATAGGCATAGGCAATAGAACGCGCATATTGCACCCGCAGCGTATCAAGCTGCTTGTTGAGACGATAGATCTCGAGTTCACTCAGGTAAATATCATCATCGATCGATCTAATCTCGCGGCTGATGCTACCGATATAGCGCTCCTGAAGCGTTATCTTTCTGTTCAGTACATTCAGCTGACTAAGGGTTAGCTTCTTTTGTCCTTTTACCGATTCGTAGAGTTGCTGAATCTCCTTTAACTCGCGCTGAATCTCCTGACGCTCTTTTTCCATGGCCGACTTATCGGCAGGAGGCTGTGCCCGTACCGAGAGGGCAAGTCCGAGAATAAAGGCAATTAAAAGGGGCAGTGATCGGTACATGAAACGGTTATAACGATTGGCTGCAAAATAAATTTTATTGCTCAATCGCGACGATAATTTTTAGGCACCGTAAAAGGAAAACTTAACGTTTCATTAAAGGCATATTGCTTGTAGCGAATCTCTACATTCAGCTTTTTCTTTTCAGAGACACTGATATTTCTTTTGAGCGAAAAAGGAAATCCTGCCTTGTTCTCGTACTCTCTGTAAAGCAGAAAACTGGTCCGGTTACGAACTTCGTCCAGATCGTCGAACTTGGCACTTTGCAGCAGCTTATCGGTCTCCCCAATGGTAAACAGCAGCTTAAAAAAGGCATTGGCCCCGTGCAAAGAGATCGTTCCGGGCGTTAGACTGTACGATGTAAAAGTGGAATCAAAGAAGACCGGATTACCGATCAATAACTCCTGCAGCGAGAATAGGTCGAGCGGAAGGGCCGTGATCTCTCGCAGATAAGCCACGCTGCGTGCGATATATACTTTGTTCTGCTTATCGAGCAGCTTTACCGAGTCGCGGGTAATGTAGGCCCGCAAACCCTCAATACCCAACAAGGCGGTCAACGATGCCCAGATTACACTATCCTTATAAATGCGTAACTGTGCATTTACGCTCAGTTGTTTTCCGTCGCCCTCTTCGTAGTCGACATCCATTTTGGCCGAAAAAGTGGTATAGTTAATATGACGAGACGCCAACTGCCAATAGTTTTCTTTAATAAAGGCAATAGAGTCGAGCCGGGCTTTTTCGCGCGAAGCAAGCTCGGCCGAGACCGTATCTTTTTTTACAATCGCCGTCTGAATGGTTTTGGTGGCTCTGCAAGAGCAAAGCGATACGATCAGGGCAACTATGGATAGGGTGCGTAACGACATTTTCTATTGCATTCCGGTATGTCCAAACCCCCCTTGGCTTCGAGTAGTGGCTGAGAGCTCTTGGCCGGTAGTCCACGAAACCTGAGCCACTGGCTGCAATACCAGTTGGGCGATCCGGTCTCCGGGCTCAATCGATTGATCTTGTCCGGATAGATTAATTAATATTACACCGATCTCTCCGCGGTAATCGGCATCGATGGTACCCGGACTATTCAGACAGGTAAGACCTTGTTTAAGGGCTAAGCCGCTGCGGGGTCTAACCTGCATCTCGTAACCAAAGGGAATTTCTACAAACAGTCCGGTTGGAATTAGTTTTCTTTCAAAGGGTGACAAGGTCACCGATTCGCTCAGGTGAGCGCGAACATCCATGCCCGAAGCGCCATCGGTGGCGTACGAAGGCAGTTCGTTAGAAGAGCGGTTGATGATCTTTATAGGTATCACGGCAATTTTACAAAGATAGGCAGCAGGTGCTCAAATTTTTTGAAGCAAGACCGTAGCATAGGCCATCAGCCCCTCTTCTCGGCCGGCAAAACCCATTTTTTCGGTAGTGGTGGCTTTTACCGAAACATCCCCGATGGTAACATCCAAAGCAGCAGCGATGACCGCTTGCATGGCGGTTACATAAGGCTTGATCTTAGGGGCCTCCAGACAAAGGGTTGCATCTACATTGACCACCTTGTATCCTTTTTGTGCAATCAGCGCATAGCATTGAGCCAGCAGTAATTTGCTGTCTGCATCTTTATAGGCAGGATCGGTATTGGGAAAATGAATGCCTATATCGCCCAGTGCAAGGGCGCCCAACAAGGCATCGCAGATCGCATGCAGCAACACATCGGCATCACTGTGCCCCAGGGCACCTTTATGGTGTGGAATAAGAACGCCCCCTATCCAAAGCGCGCGCCCTTCTGCCAACTGATGAAAATCGACCCCCGATCCAATTCGAAACGACATAGACTTCGTTTTTTGCAAATAAACAAAAAGGCCCCGGGATTAGCGGGGCCTTTGTAAAAAGTTCAACTGCTATATTACTTTTTTGCACCCAGATCGAACGCTACGGTAAAGCGAAGCGTATTGGAAAGTGGGTTACGGTTAACACCACTTCCTGAAGGAATCAGGTAAGCAAAATTGAAATTAAAGACGTTGTAACGTACACCGAGACCAGTGGTGAAGTAACGACGATCTCCTTTTGTTTTGTTCTCATAGAAATAACCGGCACGCAGCGCGAACTGGTTGTTATACCACCATTCGGCACCGGCACCCAATGTAACCTCCTTAATCTCTTCGGCAAATCCACCGGGTGCATCACCCAATGAGCTAAACCAGCTACCTACTACGCTCTTGCTTCTGTATTCGGCCAGGTCAGCAGCCGTTGCTCCTTGACCGGGAGGCGTGGGGACTAACAACTTGTTGAGTTCTGCTCCGAAAGTAAGGGTATTGTTGCTGGTGTACTTCTTTGTGTAAGTAGCACCCAGACCCAAGTTAGCAGGAATAAAGTCTTTGGCATCGGCATTGTTGGTGTAAGAGATCTTGGCACCCAGGTTAGAGAGCACGGCTCCCCAAGCCCATCCGTTACCATTCTTCTTACCATCATGATAGTAGGCCAGATCGGCAGCGACAGAAGAACCGGCTTTGAAAGTGGTACTTCCGTTAGTGAGACCACCGGTCAGGTCTGAGTTAATGAATTTTAAGGTAATACCGACTCCGCTCTTGCTGTTAAGCTTACGGGAGTATCCCAGATCAACACCCAATTCGCGGGGGCGATGCTCGGTACCAAGTGCAGCACCGGTAAAATCGGTAAATTGAATATTGCCTAAACTGAAGTAACGAATCGTTGCGCTAAGGGCCTGGTTATCGTCTACTTTAAAGAATCCGGTGGCAGAAGCCAGGTAAACGTCATTTACCAGGTCTTTCATCCAAGGAGTGTAGGTGGCGGCAATACCTGAATTCTTTGCATTGAAAGCTACTTTGGCAACGTTCCAGATACCTGCGTATGCATCAGGAGAAGTAGCAACCCCCATCTCACCCATGGCACCCGAACGGGCATCAGGAGCTATACGGAGAAAAGGAACGGCTGTCGTAACGACATTAAGTGAATTTGTCTGAGCTTTTACATTGGCAGCAAGGCCACAAAAAAGCAGGATACCGGCAGTTAGTTTTAGTGCAGTTGGTCTCATTACAAAATTTTTAATAATGGTGTAAA
>CAZZLP010000021.1:0-12298 GCA_964654705.1 uncultured Chitinophaga sp. | reverse complement strand
ATCGTCGGCCGCAGGTTCTTTCGGAAAATTATCGGGATTTTCGCCCATCACCTTATACTTTCCGTTATCACTGGTAATCTCGATCGCGAAATTCTTGTCGATGGTAAAGGTGAGCGGCTGATCACCGATATTTTTGAGCGAATCCATTAGGATGCGCGCCGGTATACAGACCTTTCCGGCGTCTTTGGCCTCAATATCAAGTTGTACCCGCATGACCGTTTCGAGATCGGTGGCGACCACGGTGAGTTTATTTTTTTCGATCTCGAACAAAAAGTCTTCCAGAATGGGAAGCACGGTGTTGGTATTAATGACACCGGAAATATGCTGAAGTTGTTTGAGCAGCAATGAAGAATTCGCAATGAATTTCATACAATCTCTATTGAAGGTTACGGGCGAAACTACTGATTTTTTGGGTAGTTTTGGAGGGATGTATAAAAAGGCGTTGACCCCCGAACAGACCCTTCAAAAACTACGGCATTACTGCGCGTACCAGGAGCGTTCTCACCAGGATGTTCGAGAGAAATTACAACAGCTTAAATGTGCAAAAAAAGAACAGGAAGTCATTGTGGCGAGCCTCATCGAAGACGACTACCTGAACGAGGAGCGATTTGCCCTGGCCTTTGCCGGGGGCAAGTGGCGTGCCAAGCACTGGGGTCGCTACCGTATTCGCTATGAACTCCAACAAAAAAAGGTAAGTGACTACTGTATCAAAAAAGCCCTGGAACAGATCGACGAAGAGGAGTATCGGGCCGTTTTGCTACGTATTGCTGCCGATAAGTATGCCGCACTGGTCGAACACCAGTATATGATCCGCTATAAAAAGACTACCGATTATCTGATCTCCAAGGGGTTTGAACCTGCACTGGTAAGTGCTGCCCTCGCCGAATGCCGGTCGTCTGCAAAATAAGAAGCCATGCCTGCCATTACCCTCACCTTGATTCAAGCCGCCCTTTTCTGGGAAGACAAGGCCGCTAACCTCGGTCAATTTGAAACACAGCTCGCTTCTTTGCAAGGCAAGACCCAGTTGGTGATACTGCCCGAGCTATTCAGTACGGGGTTTAGTATGCAAACTGAAAAGCTGGCCGAGACCATGGAGGGTCCCACCGTTCAATGGATGCGAAAGATGGCCCGACAAATACAGGTGATCATGACCGGTAGTATCATTATAAAAGAAGACGGGCATTACTATAACCGGATGCTATGGGTGCTTCCCAACGGAGAACTCGGGTATTACGATAAGCGACATCTGTTTGCTTATGCCGGCGAAGACCGTCATTACCGGCAAGGCTCCAAACGAATGATAGCCTCTGTCAACGGTTTCAAGATCAATCTACAGATCTGTTATGACCTGCGCTTTCCGGTATGGGCCCGACAGCGATCTAAAGATGGTCAACCCGAGTATGACATACTTCTCTATGTGGCCAACTGGCCGGAGCGACGCCGAGTAGCCTGGATGAGTTTGTTACAGGCCCGCGCCATCGAAAATCAATGTTATGTGATCGGGGTAAACCGCATAGGAGAGGACGGCCATCAAATTTATCATAGCGGCGATTCTATGGTCATTGACCCGCAGGGCCAGATCTTGTTTACACAAAAAGATGTCGCTTGTACCCACACGGTGACCATCGATAAAGAGCAACTGCAAACTTATCGCCGGCAATTTCCTTTTTTAAAGGATGGCGACGCCTTTGAACTTTTGACCTAGCTTGCTACTATTGCTTCAGATGATTCCAACCCTGTGCGGTCAGTGGATGAGTGGAGCCTCCCTTGGTAATAATGCGGGCACCCGAATCGGACGCTGTCATATATCCGATAACGCTGATCTGCTCATTGAGCACGAGTTTATCATAGTCAGAGGGCGAGAGGGTAAACAACAACTCATAATCTTCGCCCCCACTCAGCGCGCAGGCCGTCGGATCGATCTCGAATTTATAGGCCGCCAGCCTGGTGGCCTCGGCAATGGGAATTTTTTCTTCGTACAAGACGCAACCCAGTTGACTTTGTTTACAAAGATGCAAGATCTCCGAGCTAAGTCCGTCGCTGATGTCCATCATGGCGGTGGGCATAATATCGGACGCTGCCAAAAATTCAATGACCTGCTTGCGGGCTTCTGGTTTCAGCAATCGCCCGATTACGTATTGTTCTTGTTCGAGATCGGGTTGTACTTGCGGGCTTTCTAAGAAGATCTTCTTTTCTCTTTCTAAAAAAAGTAAGCCCACGTATGCCGCCCCCAGGTCTCCGCTTACACAAAGCAGGTCTCCTTTTTTTGCGGTACTTCTTTTTACAAATTTATCGGGGGCTACCTCTCCCAGGGCGGTGACCGATAAGACTAAACCCTTTTGCGAAGAACTGGTATCGCCTCCCACCAAGTCTACCCCGTACTTGCTGCAGGCGGCATAAAGGCCTTCGTAAAGTTCGCTCACCGCCTCTACGCTAAAACGGTTGCTGATACCGATACTCACGACCAGCTGTGTAGGGATGGCGTTCATGGCGTAGACATCGCTGAAGTTGACCACCGCCGCTTTGTAGCCCAGGTGTTTGAGCGGGGTATACATCAGATCGAAGTGTACCCCCTCGAGTAACAGATCGGTGGTAACGACGGTTTGTTTACCAAAATGATCGATAATGGCGGCATCATCCCCCACACCTACGACCGAAGAGGCATTTTGCAATTCTATGTTACGGGTAAGATGCTCGATTAGCCCAAATTCGCCCAGCGCGCCAATCTCGGTGCGTTCGTTGCTCATAGATTACGATTGAAGTTCTTTTTGACCATTGATAACTTGTAACATCTCTTCGTGGATCTTACCATTGGTAGCAAGAACCTTGTGTTGATATACCGAAAACGGATTTCCGGTAAAATCGGTGACCTTTCCTCCGGCTTCTTCTACGATCAGATAGCCGGCGGCACTGTCCCAAGGCTCCAGCTTTTGCTCAAAGAATCCATCGAAACGACCACAAGCTACCCAGCAAAGATCGATGGCGGCCGATCCCAGCCTTCTGACCGGTACGCCTTTTCTAACGAAGCGCTCGAATACTTCGAGCGGACCATTGGGTTCGTTGATGTAGGTATAAGGAAAACCGGTCACCAGACAAGATTTGATGGTCTCGGTTCTGTCACTAACGCGAATGGGTTTGTCGTTGAGCGTGGCACCTTGTTTTTTTTCTGCGAAAAATAATTCACGAAGATGCGGGTTATATACGGCGCCCATAATGATACGGCCCTCGTGCTCTAGCGCGATCGAAACGCAATTGAGCGGAATGCCTTGTGCAAAGTTGACGGTTCCGTCAATGGGATCGACGATCCATTTGTAAGTAGAATCTTGTGTGAGCTTTCCGCTTTCTTCGGCTAAGATCTGGTGATCGGGGTACGCTTCTTTAATGACGGCCAAAATGGCTTTCTCTGCTGCATGATCGGCTTCGGTGACCAGATTATTGACACCTTCTTTGTTATGAACGGTAAATGATCGCTGAAAGAATCGCAAGATCTCTTCGGCACCGGCTTGTGTGGCGTTGAGGAGTGTAGATCGAAGCATCATGCGCGAAGATACTGCCTCCATTGCTTACCTTAGCGTCTTATTCCGCTCTTGAAACATGGCGTCATTTTTAGATAGCTCCTTGCCTCGTAGTCTGGCCTCGGCCCTTCGTCTGGCGCTCAGTGATCCGCGTCGTCAGCAACTGCGGGTCTTGAAGAAGCTACTTCGCAAGGCACGCTTTACGGCCTTTGGTCAACAGTACCATTTTGACGAAGCGTTACTGAGCAAACATCCCGGTAAAGAGTTTCAGGAATTGGTTCCCGTACACGATTACAACAAGATCTACAATGAGTGGTGGAAGCAAACCCTCGACGGGACCCCCGATGTAACCTGGCCGGGCAAGATCAAGTACTACGCTCTCAGCTCGGGTACTTCCGAGGCGGCCAGCAAATACATACCCGTTACCAACGATCTGCTTCGAAGCAACATGATCAACTATTTGCGACAGCTCGTTAGTTTGATCCGATACGAAGAGGCCAACAAGCTGGCCATGACCAAGGGCTTTTTGATGTTGGGTGGGGCCACGGACCTCAAAAAAGGAAAAGCGGGATGGTATGCAGGCGACCTGAGCGGGATACTCGCCAAAAAAAGACCTTTTTGGTTTCAGACCTTTTACAAACCCGGTGGAAGGATCGCTGCTATCACGGATTGGAATCAAAAATTAAACGAGATCGTAGAACAAGCCCCGAACTGGGACATCGGATTCGTTGTCGGGGTACCGGCTTGGTGCCAGATGTGTATCGAGATGATCATCGATCATTACAAGGTCAAACACATTCACGAGATCTGGCCCAACTTCAGCTTTTTTGTGCATGGCGGCGTTGCCTTTGAGCCTTATCGAAAAGGCTTTGAGAAGCTATTGGGAAAACCGATCGTGTATGTAGAGAATTATCTTTCGAGCGAAGGATTTATCGGGTTCAAGCACCGCGAACATGCCAAGGGGATGCAGTTGATCTTGAACAATAATATATTTTTTGAATTTATTCCGTTTGACGAGAGCAATTTTGATGCAGACGGAAATCTGTTACCCAATTACCGGGCACTGATGATCCATGAGGTGGTGCTCGACAAAGAGTACGCGCTGGTCATGAGTACCAATGCCGGAACCTGGCGTTACCTGATTGGTGATACCATACGGTTTGTCGATCTGGATCGAGCAGAGGTCGTCATTACCGGGCGCATCAAGCATTTTTTGAGTTTGACGGGTGAGCACCTGAGTGTCGACAATATGAACAAGGCCATAGAAATGGTCAGCGAGGAATTCAATATCAGTATTCCCGAATACACCGTGATCGGGTTTCCTTACCAGCAATTTTTTGCCCATCGCTGGTATATTGCCACCGATGACGTGGTCGATGCCGAACGGTTGCGACTTCGTATCGATGCCTACTTACGCGAACTCAACGATGATTACGCCATTGAGCGCGACAGTGCCTTAAAGGAGATGTTTATCGAAGTGCTTCCACCATCGGTCTTTCTGCAGTTTATGGAGCAAAAAGGAAAACTGGGAAGCCAGCACAAGTTTCCGCGCGTAATGAAAGGAACGATGCGTACCGAATGGGAGCAGTTTTTACAGTCACGAACAAAGCCCTGACCTATACGTAACAAATGACAGCGCCTACTGCAAAACGGTCATGGGGATATCGTCTTAAGCGGGTACTGTTGTACCTGTTTATTGCGCAGCTGCTCTATATTGTATCGCTGCGGTGGCTCGATCCTCCGTTTACCGTTACACAATTGGTAGCCTTGGTTTCCGGAGACGGGCTGCGACGCGATTACGTACCTGCCGATAAGATCTCTCCTTATGCGCGGCTGGCGGTTCTGGCCTCCGAAGACCAGTTATTTGTTTCGCACGGCGGATTTGACTGGCAACGGATTCAAAAGGCCTTCGAATACAACAAGCGAAAACCCAACCGGCTCAGAGGGGGCAGTACCATTAGTCAGCAAACGGCTAAAAATGTTTTTCTCTGGCAGGGCCGCAGCTGGGTACGTAAAGGCCTCGAAGTATATTTTACATTTATGATCGAAATGATCTGGGGTAAAAAGAGGATCCTGGAGGTGTATTTGAATGTGATCGAGATGGGTCCGGGTATTTTTGGAGTGGAGTCAGCTGCCCGCCAGTATTTTAATAAGCCGGCCGCTGCCCTTTCTCGTTACGAAGCGGCCTTGGTCGCCGCATCGCTGCCGAATCCAAAGAAATATCGTGTTCGGCCTGCTTCGGGATATATGCAACGCAGGGCCTCTTTTATTGTGGGTCAAATGCATCATCTGTTCTATGATCCGCAAGTACGCGCACTAATCGAGAATCGCTAGTATAACAATTGGTCGACCACTTCTATGGCCTGGTCGAGTCGATCGTTCGCTTTTCCGGATATCAACGCCCAGGGAACCTGCTGATGGACCATACAGTCTTTGTAGTGCCGAAATAATTTTTTGCGGGTAACCAAGTCGGGGTATTCGCGCAATTCATCTTTTACCCAGGGCAGATCGACATTGCATAACAAATACTGATCGTACCGCCGCTGTACCAACTGGTCTAATATAAAGCGGTGACATTTTTGAAACACGAACTCGCACCAAACCTTCATGACATACATATCGGTGTCAATGAACAAAGGCCAAATTTTTGTCGGGTCGCCATAATGTCGTTGCTTTTCTTCGAGCAACGCGAGGGTCTGGTCTTCGAGGGCCAGTTGTCCTTTGGCGATGGTCAGCAAATCGTCGAAGGTATAGTGCGTGCCATGCTCCAGCAAATACGCTCTGGCATATTCGGGGCACCAAAGTGTTTGGTAATGCGCGGCCAGCTCTTTGCACAGCGTGCTCTTACCGGTGCTTTCGGGTCCGAGTATGACGATCTTCTTTATCATAATGCCCTTGCCAGTTTTTTCCATTGCGTTAGCCCCGCTATGGCGAGACCGGTAAGCACCAGATAATAAAGACTCGTGAGTGCCAGTCCTTTCGAATAATACAACGGAACGGCCGTTACATTGGTCAATAGCCACCAGTACCAGCTCTCCACTTTTTTTTGTGTCATCAGCCACATGCCGGTAAAGGCCGCTGCCGAGGCCAGTGCATCGGCCCAGGGAATGGCACCTGCAAAGAACTGTTCTTTCAAATAGACCAGTGAGAAGTACAAAACGAGATAACAAATTCCGAAAAAAAGCAATTGGATCTTCCAATACCGCACGGTACTAAATTGTACCTGAACGCGTTTTTCGTTTTTTTCGTTGCGTTGCAGCCACCAATACCATCCATAGATGCTCATGACGGTATAATAAAAATTAACAGCGGCCTCGCCCGGCAAATGCGATACAAAACTAAGCCAAGTGTAAATGATGGTATTGAGCAATCCCAACGGGTAGACCCAAACGCTTTCTTGCCGACTGCACCACACGCTGGCAATACCACTGAGTACGGCCAGCCACTCCGTTAGGGAAGCGGACCATAGTGCAGTGAAAAGATCGGAGTACAAAGGAAAGAAGATTGATTATTCCGATTCGGCCACGACCTCTTTTACCTCGGGGATCATGCGCTTCATCATGCCTTCGATACCGGCCTTGAGGGTGATCATCGAAGAAGGACAACCGCTACAACTTCCCTGCATGGAAAGACTGACGGTACCAGACTCGTAACTTTTAAATTGAATGGCGCCTCCATCCATCTCCACGGCGGGGCGAACATAATTGTCAAGCAGTTCCTTGATGCGCTTTACGACGTCATCGTCATCGGCGCTGACCTCGTTGCTCCCGGATAATTTGATGGTCGCCAGCTCTTCTTCGTTGACTACGACCTTTCCCTCTTCGAGATAATCTTTTAAGAATTGTCTGATCGAAGTGGTCACGTCGTTCCAATCGGTTTCGGATGTTTTTGTGAGGGTTACAAAATTACTGGCGATAAATACGGCTTTGATAAATGGAAAGCCAAACAGTTCGATTGCCAGCGGAGAGGGTTTGGCACTCTCGATATCGGGAAAGTCGACACTCTTACCGGGGTATAAAAGCTTGTTGGCCACAAACTTCATGGTCTCGGGATTGGGTGTCATCTCGGTGTAAATACTAATAATGGGATTACCGGTCTTGATCATAGTACACTAATTGGTATGCAAAAATAACCAAAATAGGGCGAAAGGGTTCGATCAGGCGGTAAAGCGCCCTGATTTTTTGAGTATCCGAACCAGCGCGTACAGCGCACAGAGCAAGGCTACCGTGACAGCATAAATTCTATAGGGGGGTAGCGCACAGCCTTCCAGCAGTTCGGGATAGCGAAGCACCGGTAAGGGCGCAGCCAGCAGCGTGGCAATCCCCAACAACCAGATAAATTGGGTCGTATGCTCTTTTAAGATCCAGCGTTTCCAATTAAACGTCATGCTGCGCAGTGTGTCGCCAAGACCGTTGAGCGAGGGCCACCAGCGGTTAACATCCTGGCAGTACTTGTCAAAACCCGGTCCGAATTTCTTTCTGAGAAAATCTTCTTCGGCCAGTACGATGGCTTGGTAAATAAATGAGAACAACGGCATCATGAACGCTACGTAAAAAACCGAATTGGCGAGTATGCCGACCCCAAGCAGCATGAGGATATTGCCTACATAGAGCGGATTGCGGCAATGACGAAAGATCCCTTCTGTCACCAGTCCCTCTGCATACGGCTTTCCCTCTTTTCCGCCTCGTACGATATAGGCCAGTCCAATGGTAAGTCCTCGAATACCCTGCCCGGCGCAAGTAATGAGCAGCCCTAAGCTAACGGGCCACCAATAGTAGCAAGCTCCGCATGAGGCCGTACTAAAAAGCGGAAGTGATGGCACGAACAAGGCCGCATAGAATAAAATAAAGATCCAGTTACGGTACTTGAAGAAAAAATTTCCGATGGCGATCATAGCAGCAGATTATCGTTTGACGGCCACCAGACCGACAAAATTGTACCACTTAAAAAAGACCTCGCAAGAAGTAAATCCCTGGTCACGCAGCAGCGAGATGTTCTCGCTTAGCTTGTAAGGTACCAGGACGTTCTCGAGCGCCTCTCTTTTTTGAGAGATCTCGAGTTCGCTGTATTGATTTCTTCTTTTATAGTTATAGTAGTAGTTGATAAAATCTCGGTTAAAGGAGCTCTCCTCGGCCAAGATCTTCTCGACCAAGATCAGCACCCCGCCGGGGTTGAGTCCCTTGCAGATGTCCTGCACCAATTTTTCGCGGTAAATGGGACGCACGAACTGGAGGGTCAGACAAAGCACGACCACCGATGCATTGTGGATCTCTACACCCTGACTCAGGTCGGTACAACGCAACTCATAAGGTCTGTCGAATTTTATCTCTTCGAACTTGGCCTTGCACTTGTGGAGCATTTCTTGTGAGTCGTCGAGGCCAATAAAACGAATGGATTTTTCGACCAGAGTATCCATGCCGATCATGGTGGTGCCGGTAGAGCAACCCAGGTCGTAGACGAAACTGCCCTCTTGTGCGTGGTCGGCGGCCAGTTCGGCCATCATGCGCTGGATCTCTCCATAGTAGGGAACGGAGCGATTGACCATGTCGTCAAAAACGCTGGCTACATTGGCACCGAACTTGAAGTCGCTTACTTGTTCGATTTCTTCGCGAAATACCCGGTCTTTGTCCATACGGTTAAATTATGGGCAAAGTAATGAAATAGTTTACTCTTATTCGGGTTGTTGTCCCCATTTCTCGGGAGAGCGCCACAAGGCAGAGAGCAAGAGCTCTCGCATAAAGAAAAACTCTTTAGGCAATCTGTCGTATACCTGTTGAAATAGTTCTTCGTGACCCAACAATTCTTTTTTACCCTGCTCGCGATCGATGGTCATTACCTTGTCAAAATCCTCTTTAGTAAAGTTTTCCATTCCCCTCCAATCCATATCGCCGTAGCGGGGACGCCCTCCTACCGGACTTTCTACGGCAGAGGCCTGACCGCGAATTCTGCCTACGATCCATTTGAGCACACGCATGTTTTGGCCATACCCGGGCCAGAGAAATTGACCATTCTCGTCTTTTCTGAACCAATTGACACTAAAGATGCGGGGCGCATTAGGAAGGTCCCTGCCGAATTGCAACCAATGGTTGACATAGTCGCCAATATGATAACCCATAAAGGGCAGCATGGCAAAGGGATCCCTTCTTACTTTACCTACTTCGCCAAAGGCTGCGGCGGTCATCTCGCTTCCCATGGTGGTCGCAAGGTAGACGCCGAAATTCCAATTGAAACTTTGGTAGACCAGAGGAACGCCGTTACTTCTTCTTCCTCCGAAAATAAATCCCGACACGGGAACTCCGGCAGGGTTATCCCATTCTTCGTCGATGGCCGGATTTTGCGCAGCGGGTGCACAAAATCTTGCATTGGGGTGAGCAGCAGGTTTGCCACCGGCCGGATTCCAGGGTTTACCGGTCCAATCGGTGAGTCCTTCGGGGGCCTCTTTGGTAAGCCCCTCCCACCATACGTCCTTATCGGAGGTCAATGCTACATTGGTAAAGATGGTATTGGCCTTGATGGTCTCCATCGCATTGGGGTTCGTATGGTAGTTGGTGCCGGGCGCCACTCCAAAATAACCTGCCTCGGGATTGATGGCATAGAGCCCCCCTTTTTTTCCTTTGTGGATCCAGGCAATGTCGTCACCTACCGTGGTCACTTTCCAATCGTCAAATTCTTTCGGAGGAATGAGCATGGCAAAGTTGGTCTTTCCGCAGGCACTCGGGAAGGCCGCAGCCAGGTAATTTTTTTGCTTATCAGGAGAAGTAACGCCCAAGATCAGCATGTGCTCGGCCAACCACCCCTCCTCTCTTCCTAAGACCGACGCGATACGCAAGGCAAAACATTTTTTTCCCATCAGTGCGTTTCCGCCGTAACCGCTACCGTACGAGATGATCAGCCTTTCTTCGGGAAAATGAGAGATATACTTTACGTCGGGATTACAAGGCCAGGTACTATCCTTTTTATCCCCTTGCAGCGGTGCACCGACTGTATGCAGGCATTTTACATAACTCCCTTTTTGCAGGTAAGGCAGTATATCTGAACCCATACGGGTCATGATCCGCATATTGACCACGGCATACTCCGAATCGGTCAGCTGTACGCCATAACGAGAATAAGAAGAGCCCACCGGACCCATGCAAAACGGGATCACATAGAGCGTACGGCCTTTCATGCTGCCCTGTAAAAGATCGTTGAGTTTCTTTTTCATTTCTACCGGATGCATCCAATTGTTGGTAGGTCCGGCATCTTCTTTTCGCAGACTGCAGATAAAGGTGCGGTCTTCTACACGCGCCACATCGCTGGGGTCACTAAAGCAGGCAAAACTGTTAGGTCTTTTTTCGGGGTTGAGCCGGATAAAGGTTCCTTTTTTTTCGAGCAGGGCACAAAGATTATCGTATTCTTCTTGGCTGCCATCACACCAGTGAACCGCACCGGCATCGCAATGAGCGGCCATCTGTTTGACCCAAGTGTCGAGTTCGGTACGGGCTTTGGCAGTTTCGGTTACGGGAGTGTTTTGTGGGGTAGACATAGCAATGGTTTAGTGAGGATCATGACGATGCTGAAGAAAGCGGCAAAGGTATAACAACCTAATTAAACTAACGATCGTTCAGTAGGAAGGGGCCCGATATTTACCCCTTTATCCTTGTTACTTAACACCTTATTAAGATCCTCCCCTTATTTTACTATTCGAAAAAACCCGATTGGCGGTTTATATTTGCCAAAAACAGCCCCATCATGCGATTTCGCCCACTAGTACTGATAACCGTTGCACTGCTCTCGCTGAGTGCTTGTGTAAGTAGTAAAAAATTCAAGACCTCCCAGCAAGATTATGCCAAACTCCAGGATCGTTATAAGACGCTCGAGACCGAGAACAATGCCTGCGGAGAAGAGAAGGGCATCCTGTTAAGACAAAAAGAAACGTTGGAAAGAGAAAAGGCGCTGCTGACCGCCCGCATCAAAGAACTGCAAGAGCAGATCGCTTATTTAAAGGATAATAATAACCAGGCGCTCAAACAACTCGAGAGTTTATCGGTGATCTCTACCCAACAGGCAGAGAGTATCAAAAAATCGATGGATAATCTGGGTATCAAGGATGCCTATATTCAAAATATCCAGCGTCAGATGTCTTACAAGGATTCGCTCAACATGGCCCTTGTGATTAATCTAAAGGGGGCGATCGGCAACCTCGACGATGGTGATATCAATATTAAGGTAGACAAGGGCGTGGTCTATGTCGACATCTCTGACAAGTTGCTGTTCAAGACCGGTAGCTATGATATTACCGACCGGGCCAGCGAAGTGTTGGGCAAGGTGGCCATGGTACTCAAAAATCAACCCGACCTTGAGTTTATGGTCGAAGGACATACCGATGGCGTTCCTTTTAAGGGATCGGGGGTAATTGCCGATAACTGGGACCTTAGTGCCATGCGTGCCACTACGGTGGTACGATTGCTACAAACGAAATACGGTCTCGATCCGGCCCGTATGGTGGCGGCCGGCCGCGGAGAGTATCGCCCCATTGCCGACAACGCGACCAAAGAGGGACGTTCGGCTAACCGACGCACCCGTATTGTGGTGTTGCCGCAACTCGATCAATTCTTTAAGTTATTGGAAAAGCAGTAAGCGAAACGGTTCAGCCGATCTCTTCGAACATGCCGGTCTCTTTGTTCTTGCGTACCCGGTTGGCAGCAAACCAGCGCCCATTCATGGCCACATAGACACCGTGCGGTAACGTTTGTGCAAAGGCCAGGGCACTTCCTAAATTAAATAAGCCATCGGAGCTTCCG
>CAZZLP010000020.1:0-12320 GCA_964654705.1 uncultured Chitinophaga sp. | reverse complement strand
TGGCTCCGGTATCGATGCGTAAAAAGCTGGTTCAATTAGTGGAGTTCGAGATCAAGCGTGCAAAGGCGGGAAAAAAGGCCTCGCTCACATTAAAGGTGAATTCACTGAGCGATGCTGAGCTCATTAAGCTTCTAAACAAGGCTGCCGAGGCAGGTGTTGTTATCAATTTGATCGTAAGGGGTATCTACTGTCCGAATTTTCCTGTTACCAAAAAAGGAATTCGGCCTTATGCCATTAGTATAGTGGATGAGTATCTAGAGCATGCCCGTGTGATGATCTTTCATCACGGTGGCAAAGAGAAGATCTTTATTTCTTCTGCCGACTGGATGGTCCGCAATATCGATCACCGTATTGAGGCAGCGGTCGAGATACAGCATCCCGATATTCGAAAAGAGTTAAAGGAGATATTGGCTATTCAACTGGCCGACAACGTCAAGGCCCGTGTGTTGGATGGAATGTTGCCGAATGATTATGTAAAGGCAAATGGCAAGCGCGCCGTTCGCTCCCAGATCAAGATCTATCAGTACTTACGCGGGCTGTCTGCCTCCAAGTGATCTAAAGTGAATTATCTGGTCGACAGCGTAAACCCAATTGTGGTCCCTACTTGTTCGGTGCTGCGCACATGAATAGTCTCGCCGTGTGCTTCTATAATATGTTTGCAAATGGCCAGCCCCAGTCCTGATCCCTTGCTATCGCGGGTGCGCCCTTCTTCGGTGCGGTAAAATCGTTCAAAGATCCGGGTAAGTTCTTTTTCGGGAATGCCCATGCCATCATCGGTGATCTCTACTAGCACGTGCTGCCCGTCGGTACGATACATGCTGGCAGTTACGTTGCCGTTTGTTTTGCCGTATTTAATTGCATTTTCAACGAGGTTCAGTAAAACCTGTCTTATTTTTTCTTTATCTGCATTGACCGTGAGTGGCGATTCACTGTCTTTTTTAATTACAAAATGCATTTGCTGTTTTTCGGCTTTGCCGGCCAGGCTCTCAAATACTTCTTTGACCAATTCTTGAATAACGAAAGGTTGACGAACCAGCACCAGCTCGCCCCGTTCTAGTTTAGAGATCTGGTCCAGATCGGTCAGCAGGGTAGTGAGCCGGTCAATATTGCGGGAGGCATTTTCGAGATAACGGCGATTGACCTGCGGATCGGTAATGGCCCCATCAAGCAAGGTCTCTACATAACCTTGAATGGCAAAAATGGGGGTTCTAAATTCGTGCGAAAGATTCTGTAAAAATTCGCGGCGAAACTGCTCATTTTGTCGGAGCAGCTGCATCTCTTTCTCATTCTCATTGGCCCACTCCTCTACGTCTTGGCTGACGTCTTCGAGCGTTTTGGCCGGCAAAACATATTTATAGTAGGTCTCTTCTTTTTTAGTGGCCTTGGTTTTGTGAATGAATTTATAGATCAGCTTGATCTTTCGGTTAATGAATTCTTCGAGCAACGTAGCGATGATCCAGTAGCTGGCTCCAAAGACGACCAAAAGAGTCAGTAGCGCCCATTGCCAACTTTGTTGCAACCAAAGTAAGAAGATCGCTTCCGGAAGGGCAAGCAAAAGTGCCGTGATCAGTGCGATCTGTCTGGGAGTAATATTGGCTTTTGTAAGGGGCATAGGGCAAGGAGGCGTACAACACCTGGGCAAAGATAGTTACGGTAGCTGCTCAGCGCTCAAATTTGTAGCCTACCCCTTTTACCGTGGTAATGCAGTCTATCCCTAATTTTTGTCTGATCTTTCGGATGTGCACATCAATGGTTCGGTCACCGACGATCACCTCGTTTCCCCAGACCTGGTTCAAGATCTCGTTTCGCAAGAATACCCGACCCGGGCGGTGGGCCAGCAAATAGAGAAGTTCAAATTCTTTTTTGGCCAGTGAGACTTCTTTATCCTCAACACGAACAACAAATTTTTCGGGATCGATGCTGATGGAGTCCATGGTAAGTACACCTGCTTTGGGTTTATGCAGCCTTCTGAAAAGGGCATTGATCCGAGTGACCAACACTTTGGGACTTATGGGTTTGCCAATGTAATCATCGGCTCCATTTTCGAGCCCTTTAATATGAGAGCCGTCGTCGTTCAGGGCCGTGAGCATTAAAATAATAGTATCCTTGAAAGCGGATTGGGAGCGTAGTAGTTGACAGACTTCGACACCACTTTTTTTGGGCATCATTACGTCGAGAACGATCAGGTCTGGCTGAATGCGTTTTGCCTTGTCGAGTGTCTCGTCGCCATCTTTGGCCGTATACACCTCGTATCCTTCAGCGCTCAAATTGTACTGAAGAAATTCTCTGATATCGGGCTCGTCGTCTGCTATCAGTACTTTACGGGCCGTTTGATCCATGAGAGGTATTTTGAACAAATCTACTTGTTATTTCTTCGCGCTAACAAGTATGGTACATGCCTGCACCCAGAGTTAATAATAACTTAATATTTAGTGCTGTCTGATCCGGCCGTTGGGCCGGGGTTTGTTAACTTTGTAAAGTTATGACGGGTCGCAATTTTCTATTCACTTTCATATTGTTTTTGGTCTTGGGTTGCTGGGTTGACCAGCTTCGCGCCCAGGGTTTGTCTGCAGGCGAGCCGTTCGTATTTCCGCAAGGGTACCGTCCTGAGTTTAGAAGAGAGCTGAATCACGAACAGATAGCCGCCGAACAACGTGCCCTGTGCAAGGCAGACGGCCAGGCCGACAGTTTATTTACCCCCACCGGTGATGCCGCACTTAATCGGGCGATCGGTTTTTCGCTGCTGAGCGAAGTCAATCGCATTCGTTTTCAGATCGAGACCGATGCCACCCTCGATCATCGGCTTAAAGTAAATTATCTCTACGGATTGCAATCGGTGCTGGGTTATTTCAGGGAGTGTTTTCGCAAGCCCCGCAATGTAGGGGTCAATCCTGCCTATCTACCGCTTATTATTGCCAATTACGAAACTTGTTTTAGGGCCGATCTGCGAGGAGAAAGCATTGCGCCCTATGTGGTGGCACTGCCTTACGATGCCGGAAGTAATTTACTGGCCGCCCGAATTTTTGAAAGCAACAGTGGCTACAAAGCGGCCAAAGAGAATTTGCTGCTAAAATACTGTACCCTTTTTCCGGACAAGACGTTTGTGACACTGCAGCAAAATCCAGAGGTGAGTTTTGCGGATAGTATGCTTAAGGTAGTGGCTCGTCTGTATCCCCGACAATTATATGATTATGCTGCCGCGGCTGATCGATTGGGGCAGCGTATTCGCACTATCAAGGACGATCCTTTCGTACAGTTGGTGGCACAAATGGCAGGTAGTCGCAGCGGACAGCAGTACTTTCCCTTCGTTGACAATATTCTCAAAGGCCGCATAAGCATGCAGCAGATCGATCAGGTAAAAGACGATACGCTTGCCTATTATCGATTGCTGGTGGCCACGCAGATGGATTATGTGGCCCGTGCCCTCGAGGGCGACACCGCACTGGAGCACCGTGCGCTCAGCAGAAGACTAGAAGACAAGGCCCGCTCCAATTTTGTAACGGTCATCAATGGACTACATAACGAAAAAGACCCTGCCGTTCGTTTTCGGGTCATTCAGCCATTAACGGCGGCCGAATTGTATTACCTGGCCGTCTCATCCGATGGCACTATTTATACATCCAGTTTTGTACGTGGGGTCTATCCGCTTATGATGAGTAAGATCGCCGAGCGGGGTGACTCCTTGCTCATGCAGGTTCACTTCGATAAATATCGCAAGTTCATTAAGATGGCTGCGGCTTTTAATACCCTCGATCAATTTTTGGCATCGTTTGCTTCGCCGCGACCGGGAAAGGAGGATCCTGCCAATATATTGATGAAGGCTTTTGTAAAGAACCTCGAAAGAACAGAAGGCCTCGAAGACGGAGCCGACGTGGCCGATTCGTATGCCAGTATTGCCGAGACCTTGCAGCCTGTGGCACGCCGCATGTTGCAAAATATAGAACAGAACTACCGCGATGCACTGGCACAGCAAAATCGTAAGGGCGTTATCATCTACCGTATTTTACAAAATCTGTTTTGGTCTGCCGACTCCACGCGTAAGGTCGATCTGACAAAAGAGCTCGGTATTCCTCCTGTGTACCAGGTGCCCTTTCAGGATCTGGCCAACGACAGCGGTCGGGTCGTTGCGCAGTTGTTCATCTATGGAGACAAAGATGGCATTGGTGTTTTTCCGGGACTCATTAATATGTTCAGTAACCAAAACTGGAAGATCGATCAGTCGAGCAAGTATTGGGTCGCGGTTCATTCGGCCCGGGGTAAGAAAGTGAGTCTATACATGAATCGCCCGTTACCCGAAGAGACCAACGAAGATGCCAAAGCGCAAGAAGAACTCAATGCTTTTCTTGCCCAGCAGGGTTTAGTTCCTCGCGTGACCATTAACCGCGGTCACAGTTACAACGCGCCCTATACCATTGCACAAATGTCGCCCGCCTCAAAGATCGTGTTCATGGGTTCGTGCGGAGGATACAATATGATACATGACATCTTGGACAAGGCTCCCGATGCACATATAATCGGGACCAAGCAAATTGCCGACGCGCCCGTCAACAATCCTTTTTTGAGACTGCTCATGGAAAAACTGCGCACCGGAGCGGACATTGAATGGATCGGATTTTGGCAAGAGTTAGATAAAATGGTTACCGATAAGATATTCGAAGATTACGTGCCACCGCATAAAAATCTCGGCGCTCTTTTTATAAAGGCCTACACTAGGGCCTCCACTACAGCTATCAATTGACGAATTGGAAAAAACAAAAACCTTTTTTGATTGGCAATTACTGCGTCGGGTCTTCGGCTATGCCCGTCCGTATCGCAATAAGTTCTGGTTCTCGGTCGTGCTGGCCATTTTACTGGCTTTGATTACGCCGATTCGTCCGCTGCTGGTACAGCTTACTGTCAACGAGTACATCGTGCAACAACTGCCCCGCATGCTGGTGCAGATCACGCTCATTCAGGTGGGTATTATTTTTTTGGAGACCCTGATTCGGTTTGGGTTTTCGTACCAGACGGCCTTGTTGGGTCAGTCGGTGGTAATGGATCTGCGCATGGATACGTTCAATAAGATCCTGCGATTGAACGTAAGGCAGTACGACAAGACACCGATCGGTACACTGACCACGCGCACCATCAACGATATTGAATCGGTCAACGATATTTTTGCCGAAGGGCTCGTTCCTATCATCACCGATCTGCTGTCTATTGGATGTGTTTTGGGCTACATGCTTTGGGCCGACTGGCGCCTAACGCTGATCGCGTTGGTCCCTTTTCCGGTTATTATCATTGCCACTTATTTTTTTAAAGAAAGTATCAACCGCTCTTTTCAATTGGTGCGAAATGCCGTCTCTGATCTCAATGCTTTTGTGCAAGAGCACATTACCGGTATGAGCGTTGTGCAGGCCTTTGCTGCCGAGCAACACGAGTTCGAGAAATTCAAGGTCATTAACCGACATCACCGCAATGCCAACGTAAAGGCCATCTTTGCTTACTCCGTTTTTTTTCCGGTGGTAGAGATCGTGTTGGCCCTCTCCATTGGATTGGTGGTATGGTACACCTCTAAAGAAGCGCTTGCCTTGCAACAAAGCCAACAGGGCACGGTGATCGCTTTTATTTTATGTCTTAATCTGCTGTTCAGACCTCTTCGGGTAATAGCTGATAAGTTCAATGTGCTTCAAATGGGTGTCATTGCCAGTGAGAGGGTCTTTAAGGTGCTCGATAATCCCGATGTGTTGCCATTAGGTGATGAAAGATCGCACCGTCCTTCGTTGTTGCAGGGAAAAATTGAGTTCGATCGAGTGGGCTTTGCCTATACGCCCGGCACCCCTGTGCTGCGTGATGTCTCGTTCAGTGCCGCTCCGGGAGAGACACTGGCCATTGTGGGACATACCGGCAGTGGCAAAAGCACCATTATTAGTTTACTGACCCGTCTTTACGAAGTTCAATCGGGTCAGATCCGAATAGACGACGTGCCCGTTACTGAATACGATATAGAGGCTCTTCGTTCGCATGTGGGAGTGGTCTTGCAAGATGTGTTCTTATTCTCAGGGTCGGTGCTGGATAATATTACACTGCGCAACCCCCGCATTACCCGCGCACAGGTCGAAGAGGCGGCCAAAATGATAGACCTGCACGACTTTATCATGACCCTTCCGGGCGGGTATGATTTTGATGTTCGCGAAAGAGGGGCGACCCTTTCGCTGGGGCAGCGTCAACTGATCTCTTTTATCAGAGCCCTGTTATACAATCCGTCCATCTTGGTGCTCGACGAGGCGACCTCATCTGTCGATACCGAATCGGAGCGACTGATTCAGCGCGCCATCGATAAGTTGATCTCGAACCGAACGGCTATCGTTATTGCACATAGACTTTCAACAATACGTAAAGCAAACAAAATCATTGTTTTAGATGCTGGCGTTCTGATTGAATCAGGCACTCACCAAGAGCTGCTTGCCCAAAAAGGGCATTATGCCAGGCTCTACGAGATGCAGTTTTCGGCTACGGCCGCGACCGATTCATAAAGGAGCCGTATAAGAGCGATTTTCCGGTGATTTTTAGCGGGTCTACCCTTATCTTTGCAAAAATTTTCAAGAAGGGTATGCAGCCAAGACGCTCCAACATCATTTTCACTGTACTATTCACTACTTTTTCCCTTCTTTTTCAAGGGTCTTTTGTTTTGGCACAGCATCATGAGGGAGGCCACGAAGCCGCCCCTGCCGAACAAAAAAAGTTCAATGCAGCCGAGGTTATTTTTGGTCACGTACTAGATGGTCACGAGTATCATTTTATGGACATTGGCGATCATCCGGTAACGCTTCCGTTGCCCATCATACTATATTCACCCAGTCGGGGTACTTGGGACGTTTTCATGTCTTCTCATTTTGAGCATGGACATGCTGCTTACCGCGGGTATACGATGCTCACAGAGCACTCCATTCACGAGATGGGTCTTGATAGCCTTGCGGGCAAGAAATTTTCTGCAGGCGATATCGTACCCGTAAATGAAGAAGGCCATTACGATGCGAGTGTAGCGTTTTACGATCTCTCCATGACCCGCAATGTGGTGCAGATGCTGTTGGCCCTGGTGCTCTTTACCACGATCATGCTTCGCGTGGCCGGTCGTTATAAGAAAGGAGTAGGCGTTACGTCGGCTCCCAAGGGTTCACAAAGTTTACTAGAACCCATCATCACCTTTGTGCGCGACGAGGTGGCCAAACCCAATCTGGGAGCCAATTACCTTCGTTATCTGCCGTTCTTGCTGACCGTTTTCTTTTTTATTTTGGTCAATAACATCTTCGGACTTATTCCCGGTTCGGCCAACGTAACGGGCAACATAGCTTTTACCGTTGTGCTGGGTCTGCTCTCTTTTATCGTGATCCTATTTAGTTCCAACAAACATTACTGGGGTCACATCTTTAACCCTCCGGGTGTTCCCTTTGGCGTAAAGCTCATCTTGGTGCCCGTTGAGTTTTTGAGCGTTTTCATTAAGCCCTTCGCACTCATCATTCGTCTTTTTGCCAACATGGTGGCCGGACACATCATCATCATCTGTTTAATCTCTTTGATTTTTATATTCGGCGAATTGAGTCCTATTGCCGGCTGGGGTGCTTCTCCATTGGCGGTAGGATTTACGGTGTTCATTTATCTGATCGAGGTGCTGGTGGCCTTTTTGCAGGCCTTCATCTTTACCATGCTTAGTGCCGTATTTATCGGGCAGGCATTGGAGGGAGCGCATCACGACGAGGCACATGCGCATCACTAAACTTTTATTTTTTAACCATCAATACAACCCAACATGGATCTTATGAACGTAATGCTGCTGGCCGAAATGGCGAATGCAGGAGGTGCAGTCGGAGCAGGTCTCGCTGCCATCGGTGCCGGTATCGGTATCGGACAGATTGGTAAGGGCGCCCTTGAGGCCATTGCCCGCCAACCCGAGGCTAGCAACGACATCCGCGGCAACATGATCTTGACAGCGGCCCTTGTAGAAGGTGCTGCCCTGTTCGCGATCATCGTGGGCTTCCTGGCCATGGTACTTTAATACCAGCCAAACCTATTACTGCATCCAATGCACAGGGCGGCGGATGCAGTATTTTAAACGACACAACGAAACTATTATACCATGAATCTGTTAACACCCGGTTTTGGATTGCTAATCTGGACGCTGGTGGCCTTTTTGATCGTATTCTTTTTGCTGGCCCGCTTTGCCTGGCCTGCGATCATCAATGGTCTTCGGGAGCGCGAAAACAGCATTGCCGATTCACTGGCTACCGCCCAGCGCGTCAAGGCCGAGATGGCGCAACTGAAAAGTGAGAATGAATCACTGCTTGCCAAGGCCCGCGAAGAGCGTGCACAATTATTGAAAGAAGCCCGCGAGACCAAAGACCGTATTATCAACGAAGCCAAAGAGCAGGCCAAGGCCGAAGCCAACAAAGTACTGGCCGAGTCGAGAGCAGCCATCGAGGCCCAGAAGATGGCCGCCCTGACCGAGGTAAAGAACCAGGTCGGAAAGTTGGTAATCGAGGTCAGCGAAAAAGTGCTTCGTAAAGAACTGGGCAGTAAAGAAGCGCAAGAAGCACATATTAAAGGATTGGTCGATTCTGTAAAACTGAATTAATTCTCTTATGCCCAACCCACGTTTAGCAGCCCGTTACGCCAAATCGTTGCTTGATCTTTCGATAGAGCAAGGGCAACTCGAAAAAGTGTATGCCGATATGCTGTGGTTGCAAGGGGTTTGTAAAAGCAACCGCGACTTTGTGAATTTGTTGCGCAGCCCCATCATTAAGAGCGATACCAAGATCAAGATCGTATCGGCTGTTACTGCCGGCAACCTGAGCGAACTGACCGCTGCCTTTAACCGGCTGTTGATCGTAAAGACACGCGAAAGCCATTTGCCAGAGATCATCACCGCCTTTATCGCCGCTTATAAAGTAAAAAAAGGAATCAAGACCATTGCGTTGACCACCGCCGTTGCCGCCAGCGACGAATTGAAAAATGCCATTGTGGAGCAGGTAAAAAAATCGGCCGGTTTTTCGCAAGTCGAATTAGAAGAAAAAACAGATCCCTCGCTGATCGGAGGTTTCGTATTGCAGGTCGGTGACCAACTGATCGATGCCAGCGTCTCTTACGATCTACGCACCATTGCCAAACAATTTGAGAACAACGATTTCATCTACCAGATCAAATAACATAGAAAACAAAATCATATGCCAGAAATCAAGCCCGACGAAATAAGTGCCATTCTGCGTCAGCAGCTGAGCAACTTCAATGCCACTGCGGACCTCGAAGAAGTAGGAACGGTGTTACAGATCGGAGATGGTATTGCCCGTGTATACGGTCTCGGAAACGTTCGTTACGGAGAGCTCGTGGAGTTCGAAAACGGCGTGCGCGCCATTGCCCTTAACCTCGAAGAAGACAACGTAGGGGTGGTACTGATGGGAGAGACCGGTGGCATTCAAGAAGGTGCCAAAGTAAAGCGTACCGGACAGATCGCTTCTATTAAAGTAGGAGAGGGCATGCTGGGTCGCGTGGTCAATACCCTGGGTGCCCCCATAGACGGAAAAGGCCCGTTGACCGGCGAATTATACGAAATGCCCCTGGAGCGTAAAGCCCCCGGTGTTATCTACCGCGAGCCTGTTAAGGAACCACTGCAAACCGGTATCAAGGCCATCGATGCCATGATTCCCATCGGACGCGGACAGCGTGAGCTGGTGATCGGTGACCGTCAGACCGGAAAGACCGCGATCTGTATTGACACCATCATCAATCAAAAAGAATTTTACAAGGCCGGCAAGCCTGTGTACTGTATCTATGTGGCCATTGGCCAAAAGGCCTCTACCATTGCCGGTGTAATGAAGACCTTGCAGGACAACGGTGCCATGGATTATACCATCATTGTGGCTGCCTCTGCCTCTGATCCTGCTCCGTTGCAATTCTATGCTCCTTTTGCCGGTGCGGCCATTGGAGAGTTCTTCCGCGATACCGGTCGTCCCGCTTTGATCATCTATGATGACCTGTCCAAGCAAGCCGTGGCCTACCGCGAGGTGTCATTGCTGCTGCGTCGCCCTCCCGGACGTGAGGCGTATCCCGGAGACGTATTCTATTTGCACAGTCGTTTGCTCGAAAGGGCTGCCAAGGTGATCAATGATGATAATGTTGCCAAGAACATGAACGATGTTCCGGACAGCATTCGTCATTTGATCAAAGGAGGCGGATCACTTACCGCCCTTCCTATTATCGAAACACAGGCCGGCGACGTATCGGCGTATATTCCTACCAACGTAATCTCCATTACCGACGGACAGATCTTTTTGGAGACGAACTTATTCCTTTCCGGTATTCGTCCGGCCATTAACGTAGGTATCTCTGTAAGCCGCGTAGGTGGTAATGCTCAGATCAAGTCGATGAAGAAAGTGGCCGGTACCTTAAAACTTGACCAAGCCTTGTACCGCGAGCTCGAAGCCTTTTCTAAGTTCGGCGGTGACCTCGATGCGGCTACTAAGAATGTAATCGATAAAGGGGCTCGTAACGTAGAGGTGCTTAAGCAAGCCCAGTACACGCCCTTTGCCGTAGAAAGACAAGTAGCCATCATTTATCTTGGCACCAACGGACTGCTCAAAGAAGTAGCGGTCAATAAGGTAAAGGAGTTCGAAGAGCATTTTCTGATGGAGATGGACAACAAGCTCCCCGAAGTGCTCGCAGCGTTCAAAAAAGGAAATCTTCCCGAGGATGGTATCAAGAAAATGGTCGAACTGGCCAATGGACTGATTCCTCAGTACAAGAAATAATAGATTATCTTTTTTCTAACGAAATCCTTCGCCTTGGCGGAGGATTTTTTCGTTTAAGCACTGAAACTTATCAACCCCACGTTTGTTACTGGTATATGGCCGCCGTACTGGAAGTAAAAGGACTCACCAAGCGATTTGCCGACCTTACCGCGGTCGATAATCTCTCTTTTTCGGTACCCGCCGGATCGGTCTATGGATTCTTAGGGCAAAACGGCGCTGGCAAGTCCACGACCATTCGCATGCTGTTGACCCTTATTGAGCCTACTGGCGGAGAGATCAGCATCTTTGGATTACCTCTTTCCTCTAATCGCAGTGCCGTGCTCTCGAAAGTGGGAGCCATCGTCGAAAAGCCCGATCTCTATAAATACTTGAACGGACTAGAACACCTTCGTCTTTTTTCCAGACTCAGCGGCGTGGCTCCGCAAGACAATACCTTAAAGGAATTATTGGAACTGGTAGGATTGGGCGCCCGCCTGCGCAGTCGGGTAGGTACCTATTCGCAAGGAATGAGGCAGCGGCTGGCCCTGGCCTGTGCACTGGTCAACGATCCGGATCTTTTGATCTTGGATGAACCCACTAACGGTCTCGATCCGCAGGGCATTGCCGATATGCGACAATTGATCTTGCAGCTAAGTCGTGAACAGGGTAAGACCATTATCGTATCGTCTCATTTGCTAAGTGAGATCGAGATGATCGCCGACCAGGTCCTTATTATCGACAAAGGAAAAAAATTGATGGAGGCCAGCATGCAACAACTCTTGCAGCAAGCCACTGCACTTGAACTGCAGCAGCAACCGACGCATCGTTATTTTTTAGAAGCCTATTTTTTATCGTTAACCGGCGCCTGATGTTTTTAGATGTTTTACGCATAGAGTTATTCAAGGTTTTTCGTCGTCCGCGCACTTTTATTGCGTTCGGCGCCATCGCCATGATCATCTTGCTTATTCAGTTTGCTTTAAAGGTCAATGGTAATGAGTTCATCTTGTTTTTTACCGATAGCCAGACCGACACCTTCGATATACCGTTCGGAGGTATTTTGAACGGCTACTTTGTCTGTGTGGCTGTGTTACATATTATTTTGGTGCATGTTCCGCTGTTGGTGGCGCTCATTGCCGGAGATATGATCGCTGGAGAGGCCAGTGGTGGAACGCTTCGCATGCTGGCAACTAAACCAGTTACCCGTACCGAACTGGTGCTGGCCAAATTTGCTGCCAGTGCGGTGTATGTAATTTTGCTGTTACTGTGGATGGCACTTTTTGCGCTGATCGGAAGTTTGTTACTGTTCGGTGCCAACGACCTGGTCGTCTTTAAAGAGACCGATCTGCATATCATTAGCAGCTCCGATGTGGTATGGCGCTTTATGGCTGCATTCTTTTTTGCTGCGCTCGCGCTGATCATGATTGCGGCACTTTCTATTCTGCTTTCTGTCTTTGCCGATAATTCGTTAGGTCCTATCGTGGCTACGGTTTGTGTGGTCATCATCTTTACCATTTTGCAGCAACTAAAAGTGCCAGTGTTCGAACAAACCATCAATCCCTG
>CAZZLP010000019.1:0-12360 GCA_964654705.1 uncultured Chitinophaga sp. | reverse complement strand
AACGGACATTTCAACCCCACCGCAAGCGTCGTAAGACCGTACATGGTTTTCGCAAGCGTATGGAAACTGCCAACGGACGTAAGGTATTAGCCTCTCGTCGTGCCAAGGGCCGTAAGAAGCTGACGGTATCTGACGAGCGCAAACTAAAATAATGACCTTCCTCCGAACAGTCGGGGGTTTTGATAATTTTATGGCTCCGGTACTCCCGGAGCTTTTTTTATGAACAGCACGATTCGTGAGCCCTATCTTTTGTAACAAGCCATTATCTTGACCAAGCGATATACTTTACCGGCCGGGCAGCGGCTTAAAAGCAAAAAGTCGATCGATGCCCTTTTTGCCAGCGGGCAGCGGTTGAATGTGGGATGTCTGCGTATCTTTTACGCAGATTCCACAGTGGCGGGTGTGCGGATCGGGGTGGGGGTATCATCAAAAAATTTCAGAAGGGCCGTCGATCGTAACCGGATCAAACGACAACTGCGAGACTGTTACCGGCTTCAAAAAGAGATCTTGACTTTTCAGGTAGCCGGGCCCAAAGGAGTGGACCTTTTCGTTGTGTATACCGATAAGGAACTTCCCGATTACCAGTTGTTATTTTCGAATATGCAAAAGGCGCTCACCAAACTATCGGTCATTTATCAGGCTTCCTAGTATGCGTACTTCATTTACCGAACTGATCAAGCGGATAGTTGTCTTACCCTTTTTGGGGTTGATCAAATTATATCAATGGATTGTCTCTCCATGGCTGGGACCTTCTTGTCGCTATACACCTACCTGTTCGCAGTATGCCGCCACGGCCTTGCAACGTTATGGGCTATTCAAGGGAACTTGGCTGACCCTGAAAAGAATCAGCCGCTGTCATCCCTGGGGAAGCAGCGGCTATGATCCTGTTCCTTAAAAAAAGTAATCAGCTTGCTTTTTCGTAACGCTCCGCGATCACCTTCCAATTGACCACGTTCCAAAAAGCTGCCAGATAATCGGCACGGCGGTTCTGATATTTCAGGTAGTAGGCATGTTCCCACACATCGGCTCCGAGCAGTGGGGTACCTTTGATTTCGGCAATATCCATTAGCGGGTTATCCTGATTGGGGGTCGAACAGATTTCCAGTTTACCACCGGCCACAATCAGCCAGGCCCAGCCACTTCCAAAACGAGTCATGCCGGCCGCGGCAAATTTTTCTTTAAAGGTCTCGAACGAACCAAAGGCAGCGTGAATGGCATCGGCCAGTTTTCCCGAAGGAGCTCCACCGGCTCCGGGCGCCAGACTTTCCCAGAAAAAAGTATGATTCCAATGGCCACCGCCATTGTTGCGTACGGCTACAGAGATACTGCCTGCTTTGGCGACCAATTGCTCGATAGAATCTGTCTCGTGGGGTGTTCCCGCGATCGCTTTGTTGAGATTATCAACATAGGCCTGGTGATGTTTACCATGATGGATCTGCATGGTCAGCGTATCGAAGTGTGGTTCGAGCGCATCGTGCGCATAAGGTAAAGGAGCAAGTGTAAATGGCATAACGATAATTTTTTAGGATAGTGCAAATTATTTGGATACAGCAAAGGTACTACGACCAATGCTGCTCAGCGTTTTTGTTGAAAGAAATCCTTCATCAGCCGCGCGCCTTCTTCGGCCAGACATCCGTGGGTCAGTTGCGTACTTTTATGAAAAGGCCAGCGGTCTCCGGCTATTTTACGGTATCCATTCTTGGTGTCATCGGCGCCATAGACGATACGTCCGATCTTGCTCCAGTACAGGGCACCTGCGCACATGGGGCAGGGTTCGAGGGTAACATAGAGGGTCGCATCAGGTAAATACTTGCTGCCAAGTGCATTAAAAGCGGCGGTTAGCGCGATCATCTCGGCATGCGCCGTGGGGTCTTGTAGCCGCTCCGTCATATTGTGGCCTCGGGCGATGATCTTATCGTTAATCACCACCACGGCTCCTACCGGTACCTCCTGCTGGTCCATGGCCTTTTGCGCCTCTTGCAGCGCTTGTTTCATAAAGTGAACATCATCCATCCCCTGTGGTTTTACTAACTTGTCGCAAATTTCTCTTATGTCTTATCTGCCAGCGCTAACAAAGATGCGGGATTATTTTGCATCAGGAGCCACCCGTTCGGTCGAATTCAGAAAACAACAGATCCGCTCGCTACACGAAAGTTTGCTGGCCAACGAACAGGCCATCAGTGAGGCTCTTTATCAAGACCTGCACAAAAGTCCCGAAGAGGTATGGTTATCCGAGACAGGGTTGGTGGTGGCAGAATGTAAACTGGCGCTCAAAAAACTCGACAACTGGGCGCGCCCCCAGCGGGTGCTCACTAATCTGGCCAATTTGCCTTCGACCAGTCAGATTATGCCAGAACCACTTGGGGTGGTGCTGATCGTAGCGCCCTGGAACTATCCGCTCGAATTGCTGTTAGGACCGTTGGTAGGTGCCATCGCTGCCGGCAACTGTGTCGTATTAAAACCCAGTGAGTACACGCCGACTACCGCTAAACTTATGAAGAAGATGATAGAAGACCTGTTCGACAGCCGGTACGTGTGGCTGATCGAAGGCGACGGGGCCACAGTGGTACCCGCACTGATGCAATCGTTTCGCTTCGATCATTTGTTCTATACCGGCAGTACCGCAGTAGGAAAGATCGTTTACAAAATGGCCGCTGAACAACTGACGCCCGTAACGCTCGAGCTGGGCGGTAAGAGCCCCTGCGTTATAGAAGCCGATGCCAACATAGAAGTGGCGGCCAAACGTATCGCGCTAGCCAAATGGAACAATGCCGGTCAAACCTGTATAGCCCCCGATTATATTTTGGTACAGGCTTCGGTACGCGACCGTTTTATAGCATCGTTAGTAAAGGTCATCGAAACCTTTTATACCCATGATCCCACGCGTTGCGATCATTACGGGCGTATCATCAATACCCGGCAATTCGACCGACTGGTCGGTTATTTGAATAACGGTACCATCATTTACGGAGGACAACACGACAGATCCTCTTGCTACATGGCCCCTACAGTCCTTTCCGGTGTCGCCCTCGATTCGCCCATTATGCAAGAAGAGATCTTCGGGCCTCTTTTGCCGATACTTACCTACGATACGTTCGAAGAAGCCAAGTCTGTCATTGACCGCAATGCCGATCCGCTGGCTTTTTATGTGTATACCGAAAACCGCCAGCAAGAAAAAAGATGGCTCGAACAAGTGCCCGCGGGCGGGGCCTGTGTCAACAATTCGGTCTTTCATTTTCTTAATCATCGTTTGCCTTTTGGCGGCCGGGGTAACAGTGGCACCGGCTTCTATCATGGCAAACATTCTTTCGATACGTTCTCGCATTTCAAAAGTGTGCTGCGTACGCCCAGCTGGATAGACCCGGCCATCAAGTATCCGCCTTTTAAGGGTAAGTTATCTATCTTAAAAAAATTAATCGGATGAACAACGTTCAGCTAAAGCGAAGACTGTTATTGTCAGGACTGCTTCTCTTTGCCGCACTGGCTTTTTTATGGATACAACAAACCGATAGCAATATGACCTTTCGTCAACGACTTTTAAAAAAGATCTATCCGGTCCTTATGTGGGCCACCCGGTTGGGTAAAAAGAACTCGCTGGTGCTCACCCACGCTGCGCAGCAGCCTCCTGTCTCTTTTTACGGGTTACATGCCTTGTCTATCGATGGCATGCCCGTTGATTGGGGTTCTTTGCGCGGAAAAAATGTAATGCTGGTCAATACGGCCAGCGACTGCGGCTATACGGCGCAGTACACCGAACTGCAACAGCTGCAAGATCGTTACCCCGACCGGTTGGTGATTATCGGTTTTCCGGCCAATGATTTTAAGGAGCAAGAAAAAGGAGACGATGCTGCCATTGCTGCTTTTTGCCAGCGTAATTATGGTGTTCGGTTCATCCTTGCAAAAAAAACATCGGTGGTGGCGGGCCCTTCGCAGCATCCGGTCTATCGGTGGCTAACCGACCCTGCACAAAACGGATGGAACAGCAAAGCGCCTTCCTGGAATTTTTCGAAATACCTGATCGATACGGCTGGCCGGTTAACGCACTATTTCGATCCTTCGGTCTCTCCGCAAAGCCATGAGGTCATCGATGCACTGCAATGATCGGTTAGTCGATCGGACATTTCTCGTGGTAGTTGATAAGCGAGATGGGTGTTTTTTCGAACGTGTAACCCTCATAGACCCTGGCCATCTCGTCGAAGACCTCATTGAGTTCTTCTTCGGTCTTTAGAGTAACCAATTTGTTCCTGTATTCTTTGATGTTGGGAAGCCCCTTTAGATAATTGGCATAGTGTCTTCGCATTTCATTGATGCCTACCACCGAATTTTTCCATTCGATCGAATAACGCAAATGCTTTCGGCAAACAGCCAGTCGATCCTCGATGGTTGGGGCCGGCAAATGCTCGCCGGTCTTCATAAAATGCTTGATCTCGTTAAAGATCCAGGGGTAACCGATGGCGGCCCTTCCGATCATGATGCCGTCTACGCCATAGCGGTTCTTGTAGGCCAGGGCTTTTTCTGGAGAGTCAATATCGCCGTTTCCAAAAATAGGGATGGTGATGCGCGGATTGTTCTTGATCTTACCGATCAGCTCCCAGTCGGCTTCTCCCTTGTACATCTGCACCCGGGTTCTGCCATGGATGGCCAGGGCTTTGATGCCCACGTCTTGTAAACGTTCGGCCACTTCTTCTATGTTCTTGTTGTTGTCGTCCCATCCTAATCGGGTCTTGACCGTTACCGGAAGCGAAGTGGACTGCACTACGGCTTTGGTAAGACGCACCATCAGATCGATATCACGAAGCACTCCTGCGCCGGCTCCTTTGAGGGCTACCTTTTTGACCGGACAACCGAAATTGATATCGAGCAAGTCGGGTTGCGTTACCTCAACGATCTTGGCGGCCAGCCCCAGACTCTCCTCGTCGCCACCGAAGATCTGAATGCCCACGGGTCGCTCGTAGTCGAAGATGTCCAGTTTTTTTTTGCTTTTAATGGCATCTCTGATAAGCCCTTCGGAAGAGATGAACTCTGTGTACATCAGATCGGCGCCCTTGTCTTTGCATACGGCACGAAAGGGAGGGTCGCTTACATCTTCCATCGGTGCCAGCAACAGCGGAAAATCAGTCAGGGTAACAGGGCCGATCTTAACCATCTTGGGGTTTTACCTAAATTTGTTGAATGTACCGGCAGGGCCGGAATGGCAAATTTACAATCAAAAACTTCCTAGTGTTTAAAAAAGGATTTTATCAGGACCGATCTCCCGGTCAGCAGCTTTTTTTACTGTTGGGTCTTTCGTTGCTTAGTTTTTTCGTGATCGGCATGCTAGGTACCGTTTTGCTGTCGGCCCTTACGGGTATTTCGGTAGAACAGCTGGCGACGATCAGCAAAATGAAAACACCTCATCCTCACCTGGGCTTCTTTATACGCGGCATGCAGCTGGCTCAATTTCTGGGTTTGTTTCTGGTTCCCTCCTGGCTAGCGTCCCGGTTATTTTCCGAAGAGCCTGCCCGTACTTATCTTCAACTTACTCGTCCGGTCCATCCCGGATTTTGGGTCATTGCCATTACCGCACTGCTGTTCGCACTTCCGCTCGTGCAGTGGCTGGGAGAATTGAACCGGGTGGTCGAATTTCCTCCTGCCTTGGCCGATTGGATGAAAGAACAAGAAAATGATGCCAACGATACCGTAAAAGCCTTGTTAGGGTTGCGTTCGGTAAAGGACCTCTTGCTCAATGTTGTTTTCGTCGCCGGATTGGCGGCAGTAGGAGAAGAGCTTTTGTTCAGAGGCGTCTTGCAAAAGATCTTCTTTCGACAGTTCAAACAGGCCTGGCCGGCCATCTTGCTGTCCGCTTTTCTATTCTCGGCCATGCACCTGCAATTCTATGGCTTTCTGCCTCGCTTCGCATTAGGCATATTGCTGGGTGCCATCTACTGGTACAGCGGTAGTTTATGGACGGCCATTTTAGCGCACTTCTTTTATGATGCTTTATTGATTGTGCTGGTTTATTTTAATCCGGTGTTACTGAACGACGAGCCGGTGGTCGGCCCACAAACCTTAATGGTATCGGGTCTGGTGAGTGCTCTGTTGGTCACCATGCACCTGCATTGGATGATCCGTCAGACCACTGCTGACCAACATCAAGACCCAACGAAAGGATCTTCTGTATCTAATTCATAAATTCAGTAATGGCATTTAACCGGCAGGTTTTTCAGCAACGTACTATCACCGCTTTCTTTTTTGCAGCAGTGATGCTGTTCGGTCTATGTTGGAACGACTGGAGTTTTTTATTACTGATCATGGTCATTCATGCCGGCTGTTGGGTCGAATACCAGCGATTGTATTTTTCGTTTCGTTTTCCGCTGCGTTATCTGTTGCTGGGATTGATCTATTTATCCCTTTCATGGGCCTTGTATATCGATCTCAAAGCGCATGATCCTTTGGCTGCGGCTACGGGGACCGCTTTGCCGCTGCTGCCTTTATTTACGCTGGCTTGCATGTGGATCAACGATACCATGGCCTATCTGGTAGGATCTTTTATCGGAAGAACGCCCTTTAGTGCCATCTCTCCCAAGAAAACTTGGGAAGGGACCATTGGCGGTGCCATCCTTACCGTAGCGATAGCCGGTTTCTTATTGCAACGTATAGCAGCGAGTTCGCTTTTACCAACTGCTGTAAACCCGCTGCAAGCGTGTGATGGATACCTGATGGCATTGGTGGCTGCTGTCTTTGGTACGGCAGGCGATCTGTTCGAATCGAAACTAAAACGTATGGCCGAAGTAAAGGACAGCGGCAGTATTCTGCCCGGTCATGGCGGCTGGCTCGATCGATTTGACTCGCTACTGTGGGCAACTCCCGTCATTTGGATCTATGTCAGACTCTTTCTCTAAGCAGCGGGTCGAATCGTTATCTTTGCCCCCTTAATTTTCGATCCATGGCCATTCACCGCGAAGGATATCCCACGATTGCACTGGTTACGTTGACCCTGGCGTTGGGTAATGCCCTCAGCTACCATTTTCTCTATGCGAACGGCACTGTTATTTTTCTGGCCCTGCTGCTCCTGTCGCTTTTGTTTTGGGGATTTATCCTTTCTTTTTTTCGTGTTCCTGCCCGGGTCCATACCCTTGCCGAACACAGCATCATTGCACCGGCCGATGGAGAAGTGGTGGTGATCGAAGAGGTGCAGGCCGATGAATATTTTTCAGATCGTCGTATACAGGTCTCGATCTTTATGAGCCCTTTCAATGTACATGTTAACCGTAATCCAATTAGTGGAAACGTGGTTTACTCCCGGTATCATCCCGGAAAATACCTGGTGGCCTGGCATCCAAAATCATCGACCGAAAATGAAAGACATTCAGTGGTTCTTGAAAACAATGGCCGTGAGGTTTTGGTAAAACAGATCGCCGGGGCACTGGCCCGTCGCATTGTCAATTACCTACAGCCCGGTATGCAGGTGCGGCAGACAGAAGAAATGGGATTTATAAAATTTGGCTCCCGGGTCGATCTGCTGCTTCCCCTCGACGCGGTCATTCACGTAAAGATCGGCGATCGTCCTTTGGGAGGGGTTACCCCCATCGCTTCCTGGTAGGACCTTTGGTGCTGCCCGACAGTACGAGCAGCAGTGCTCGTTACCGACCTGTTTGGGCTTACAAAATATGCATGATCTCTTGTAACGAAAAGACCGTGTGCGTAGGATAACTTCCGTCAGACAGGGCTACTCGCTCTTGCGTCAGATGATTGACATGGATCTGGTCCAGCCCCGCATTTTTAGCGCCCCAAATATCTACGTCGATCGTATCGCCGATCATGATGGCGTTTTCTCTGACAGCCCCTGCCTGCTCCAGCGCATACGAAAAGATCTCAGGTCTGGGTTTAAGACTACCCGATGCCTCTGAGGTAATGACGGCCAAAAAATAAGAGGCCAAACCGGAGTAGTGCAATTTGCTGTGCTGGGTTTTCTCAAAGCCGTTCGTAATCAGATGCAGGTAATATCCTTTTTGCAGCAGGTAATCGAGTAATTCTTTTGTATGTGGAAATAAGATGGTACGGGTTGGCAGCAGTTCCAAAAAGCGAACATTCATCAGTGCGGCCACCGCTTCGTTCACTATCCCGAAGTCGAGCAGGGCCAGTCGCATTCTTTTAATCCGAAGTTCATCTTGCTTAATGAATCCCTTTCGGTAGCGATCCCAGAGTTTTTCGTTGTGTTCGAGGTATTGTCGGTAAAAACGGTCAAAGTCATCGACACCTAATTGCTGCAGGCCTGCTTCTTGGTACAGTTGCAGCAGGGTGGCACGCGCATTTGATTCAAAGTCCCACAGGGTATGATCGAGGTCAAAAAAAAGATGCTGATAGCGAAGAGAGGGTAACAAAGGGTATAAATTGTAAGAAGGTGTCAATAACTTTGCAATGTACAATTTAAATGATCACTATGGCTTCTTCTTCTGTTCCCCAACCGGCCAATGCCCTGACCGTTATCGTAACCGGAGCTTCGCGTGGCATCGGCAAAGAGATCGCTTCGCTGTTTGCAAAAGCGGGTTACCGCCTGTTGCTGACGGCAAGAGATGCAGCCCGGTTGCAGCAGACCGCACAAACCTTGTCGGTCGCTTTTCCTGATGCGGTCATTCATGCACAGGCTGCCGATCTGAGCGTAGCGCAAGAGGCGATCGACTTTGGTCGCTGGTGTTTGAGCTATGGAGAGCCGGATATTCTAATCAACAATGCCGGCCAATTTTTACCCGGCTCGCTGGCAGAAGAACCTGCCGGTCAACTCGAACAGCAGTTGGCGGTCAATTTATACAGCGCCTATCATCTAACGCGTACGCTGCTGCCCGATATGATACAGCGGGGTACCGGTCACATTTTTACCATTTGCTCCATTGCCTCCTTACAGCCGTATGCGCAAGGGGGGTCGTATAGCATCAGCAAATACGCCTTGCATGGGTTTACGCAAAATTTGCGCGAAGAGCTCAAACCCACCGGCGTCAAGGTGACGGGCGTTTATCCCGGAGCTGTGCTAACGGATAGTTGGGGCGATTTTGATAATAGCAGCGGCCGTATTATGGAGCCCTCCGATATAGCCAAGATGATCTTTCAGACGGCGCATCTTTCGCCCCAAGCTTGTGTAGAGGAGATCGTGATCCGACCTCGTCTCGGCGATCTTTGATCTACTCGGCGTACTTGTACCCCACACCGCGAACCGAATAAAAATAACGGGGGTTACGGGTATCTTCCTCGAAATATTTTCGAAAGTTGAGAATAAAATTATCGATGGTTCGGGTGGTAGGATACACCTGGTATCCCCATACGGATTGCAGGATCTTTTCGCGGGTCACTACCTCATTTTTGTTTTCGATCAATAGCTTCAGTAGCATTGCCTCTTTTTTGCTTAGCCGAATAGCGGCGCCATCATGACCGATCGCCTCTTGGGCCTTGAAATCTATTTTATTGGGCCCAAACTGATAGAGGTCGCTCACGCTTGATTTGTCTTGTAGCTTTAAATTCTTGTCGATCAGTTTTGAAACACGCAGTAACAGTTCTTCTAGATTAAAAGGTTTGGTCAGGTAGTCATCAGCCCCTTTTTTGAGTCCTATAACACGGTCGGCACTGCTATTGCGGGCGCTCAGCATTAGTATGGGGGTCTCGTTATTGCGGATTCGGATGGTCTCTGCTACCTGTATGCCATCCATGATGGGCAACATCACATCTAAAATAATCAGATCGAAATAGGCTCCCTCTATGGCTGAAAGGGCCGCGGCTCCGTCGTAGGCAGAGCTTACCTCGTACCCTTCGAGCTCTAGGTTGAGCTTGAGGGCTTCGTGCAGGTTCTCCTCATCTTCTACCAATAAAATGGAAGTGGTCTTCTCTTCGCTCATGCTGCAAAGATAACATTGAAAATACTGCCTTGCGGCGTATTGTCCCTGATCTCAATGCGGGCCCGGTGATCTTTGGCAATGCGCCGGCAGAGATAAAGCCCCAGTCCGGTACCCTTGGTCGTGCGCGTTTGTTCGTTTCCAATTCGGTAAAAACGATCGAAGACCTTTATTTTCTCGTGGTCAGCGATACCCGGCCCCTGGTCTGCCACAGAGAGTATGACGTCCTTGCCCTTTTGGTGCAATGAAGTAAATATGGCAGAGCTGCCCGGTGCGTATTTGATGGCATTTTCGAGCAGGTTGTTGACCAGTATTTGCAACAGCAGCGCATCTCCTTTCAGGTCGATCTCGGTATCGATCGCCGTTTCTATGTGTCTGTCCGGAAATCGTTTTTGAATGGCCGTTACACAATCTTGCAACAAGGCCGACAGGTTAAGTTCTTCTTTGCTACTGACCAACGCTTTGTTATCGAGTTGTGCCGAAACCAGAATATTATTCGTCAAAAAATTCAGGCGGGCCGTTTCGTCCAAGGTGGTCCGGATCAGTTTTTGTTGCTTTTCGGGGTCTAGTTGATATTTCTGTAAGGTTTCAAGGTTGAGCTTCGCTACCGCAATAGGGGTTTTTAATTCGTGGGTCACGGCCATCATAAAGTGTTGCTGCTGCAGTTGCATGTTGAGTTGTCTTCGAACGGCCCTGAAAATAAAAACGGCCCCGATCAGGATCACGATCAAAAAGGTAACTCCCTCGCTGATGTACTTGGTCTGGTTGCGCTTGAACGATTCTACGATAAACTGTCGTTGATCTTCGTACTGTGCCGGGGTCAGTTGCGCCGACCGGAGCTGAAGCAGTTGTATCTTCTCTTGGGTAATAAGCCGGTTTTGTTGCTGCAGCGAAATAAGCCACCAGATCAGCGCCGCCACAACATAGAGCAAGAGGGCCCAGTAAATGACAGTGGCACGTCTGAGCTTTTTCTTAAAGGATTCCGGCATTAGGGAGCATATTAGGGTTTCTTTTCGACCCGTATTCCGACGTTCATGACCTCTTCGAGCGGATCTTCGCGCATGAGTTGTTCAATGCTAAAGCGGTAAGTACCTGCGTGGCGAAGCGAAACGCCTTTTTCTAACAACTCTCGCTGCAGCGACAGGCGGTGTTCGTAGATATCGTCCATGCCCGCACCAAGCCACCCATTCTCATTGGTGCCCAGCGGCAGATCGGCATCGAAAGAAACGTTTTTACCTTGCGGATCGGTCATAGTAAAGCGTAACCAGATATTGTTGTAGTGATAGCGGTCTCTGTGCCGAAGCACCAGCGACACCTCGTAACGGGCGGTCGTGTCCTTGATATTGAATGCAAAGACCGGACGATAGTCGCTTTTCCATTGTTGTGCAGGCAAGGCCACCGATTTTTCGTATAGTTCCAGCGGGGTACAGCTTCTCATGGTAATAAGAATGACCCAAAGCATCACGGCGGTCAGACGCCATTGTATCGCACGACTCATACGATAAATTTACATCACATTTAAGATCTGTTCTTTGGCCTTTTCGAGTTCGTCTTTCATTTGAACCACCCATTGCTGTATGGTCGCATCATACGCCTTGGAGCCCGTGGTGTTGATCTCGCGGCCGATCTCTTGTAAGATAAAGGAGAGCTTTTTGCCCTTACTGTCTCCGGGCTCTTGCAGCTGTTGTATAAAGTAGTCGCAATGATTGAGCAGCCTTACCTGCTCTTCGCTAATATCCATTTTCTCTATGTAATAGATTAGCTCTTGCTCCAGCCGGTTGCGATCGTAAGCGTCCTTGCCCAGATTCTCTTCAAGAAGCTTGACCAGCCCAAGCCGAAGTTTTTCGCGCCGACGGGGCTCCAGCCTGCTGATCTCTTGTTGAAGCGCTACGATCTTGTTTATCCGCTCCAGCAGATCGCTCTCCAGCGCTTTGCCTTCTGCCAATCGGTGGGCGTTCAATTGTTCTACCGCTCGTGCAATACCGGACTTACACTGTTCCCATTCCTGTGGCTCAAGCGCATCGGCACCCGAGGTAATGACTTCGGGTAATTTTAAAAGGGCCGTTAGCAACTGCGAGGTATCCAAGTTAAGTTCGGCCGCCAAAGATGCTAACGATTGATAGTACGATCGGGCCAGTTGTGTATTGATCGATACAGGTTGTGATCTTCCGGTTTCTTTAAGAGCAATCGTACAATCTACGGTGCCCCGGTCAAGGGCCGTGGCCAGCCAGCGCCGAATCTCGAATTCATAGGGCTTAAGCAGGGCTGGTAATTTTAATTGAAGGTCGAACTGTTTTCCGTTGAGCGATTTGATGTCGATCACAAATAACTTGTCTCCTGCCTGCACCTCGGCTCTTCCAAAACCGGTCATTGATTTGATCATAGCGAAAAACTTTACGTAAAGGTATTCAAAACGAGATCATACGTTTGGCCTAAGGGCTAAAATGAAAAAATCCCTCCGAAAACGGAGGGATCCTATAAGGATGGGTTAGTAAGT
>CAZZLP010000018.1:0-12726 GCA_964654705.1 uncultured Chitinophaga sp. | reverse complement strand
ATTGCTTTGGGGTAGTTTCTTTATTTTAGATATTACATCCGTAAACTGGGAGAAAGGCGCAATTTTCTGCGCTATCCCGGCATCGTTGCACAAGGAGTTATTGCAGACTTGAGTTTTCGTGGTTACATCAAATGTCGGAGTATGAAACGCATCGCCATCTTTGCTTCGGGCACCGGTACAAATGCCGCACGCATTATTGCACATTTTGCAGCACATCCTGGCGCACAAGTTGCCCTGATCGTTTGCAATAACCCAAAAGCCGGTGTACTATCGGTCGCAGCGTCTTACCACATCGACACGTTGCTTGTGGAGCGCGAACGTTTTTTTAAGAGCGACGAATATGTAAGCGCACTGCACGATAAAAAAATAGACTGGATCGTACTGGCCGGATTTCTTTGGAAAGTACCCGCTGTAATACTGCAAGCGTATAAAGGGCGTATCGTTAACATTCATCCGGCACTGCTGCCTGCCTTTGGCGGAAAGGGCATGTATGGAAATCGTGTGCACGAAGCGGTGCTCGACGCAAAAGTGTCCGAAAGCGGAATCACCATTCACTATGTAGATGAGGAGTACGACCATGGTGCCACTCTCTTTCAGGCCCGGTGCCCGGTGCTCGCCGATGATACACCCGATACGCTGGCAGCTCGCATTCATGCGCTCGAGCATCAACATTATCCCCGTGTAATCGAAGAACTCCTTTGTCGCTGAGCCTTCCATATCGTTTATTGCCCATCGCGCTGTTACTCGGGCTGCTGCTGATATCATTAGCCGGCCGGTCGCAATCTTATGTAATAAGAGGTGTGGTGTATGACAGTTCGCGTAACTATCCGCTCGAGTCCGTGAGCGTTCTTTCTACCTCGGGCAATGGAACGGTCACCACTATCGAAGGGGCCTACGAGATTCGGGTAACCGAAAGGGACTCCATCTGGTTCAGTTACCTGAACAAGCCCACGATCAAATTTCCGGTCATCAAGATCAGCAATCCCATGCAATTCGATATTTCGCTACAGGTAAGCGTCCCCGTGTTGCGAGAGGTAAAAGTCTTTCCCAGAAATTACAAACTCGATTCTATTCGCAACCGGCAAGATTATGCCAAGGTTTTCAATTACCGCAAACCCGGACTCCGGTTGGTGACCCCTTCGTCGGGGGCGGGAGTGGGTTTCGATGTCAACGAGATCATCAACATCTTTCGGTTTCGTCGCAATCAAAGTATGCTCTCTTTTCAGCAGCGCCTGTTGCTGGAAGAACAAGAAAAATTCATCGACTACCGATTTAATAAAGCCCTCGTGCGACGACTCACCCAACTCGAAGGTGTCGAGCTCGATAAGTTCATGGAATTGTTTCGCCCTTCTTACCTCTTTACCAAACTATCGGGCGATTACGAGTTCAGAATGTACATCAAACAAAGCCTCTACCGCTACAAACGCGGTCTGCCGCCATTAACCTGGCAAGAACCAGAGTGGGAGTAAAATTACCTGAGCATATAATACCATCTTCCCAACAACTCCCTGATTCCTGTTTCGGTCTTACGCAGCGCTTCGGCTGTGGGCAAAAAATCAATGACGGTTTTTTTATCGGCATCCACTTTGTAATCGACAGCATAAGGCTGCACCAAAAAACCATTTTCTTCGAATAATTTTCTTGACCGGTACATATGATAGGCGGAACTGACCAAAATAATCCGTTGCTGGTTTCGCTTGAGCAGTTTCTCGACCGCCTTTGCTTCATCAGCGGTGTTTTCTACAGGTGCGGTCAACAAGACAGCGCTGGGCGGAACACCCATAGCCACCGCTTGACGAGCCAACGTCTCTCCCTCAGGCTCACCAGTCGTCCAAGGCATCTGTCCTCGGGTAAAGATCAACAAGGGTGCTTTCTTTTCGCGATAACATTCTATTCCCCCAAAAAATCGATCGGGATCGATCCACTCGGCAAAAAGCGAGTCGCGCCCAGGTACGGTATGCATCATACCACTGAGCACCACAATGGCATCGGCTTTTGTAAGGGTAGCAGCACTGACCCTTTCGCCGTTTTGCTCTACCCAGCCAAAGAAGCGATCGGCCACATAAGGCATAGAGCAGCAGTAAAGAAATAGAGCGGCAAACCACAAATACCCCATTTTCTTTTTGATAATACCCAGCAAGATCAAAAAAACGGTAATGCTGATGGGCATCACCAGCAAGGGAAGTATCTTATGCAAATAGATCATGGGGGATATTTAAAATGCCGCTACTGCAAAAATCAGCGAATTACTTATCTTTTCAGCATGAAATTTCTCTTGCCCCTGCTGCTCTTGCCCCTGCTGACTTTTTCGCAAGGCCCCCTGTTCTGCGACCTGCTTATCATAAACGGGCGTATCGTAGATGGAACGGGTAATGGCTGGTACCGCGGATCGATCGCCGTAAGCGAAGGACGCATTCGGGCCATTTACCGCAACGGCGGCGACAATAGCTGGCTGCAAACGATCAAACCTTCGCGTGTCATCGATGCAGCCCAAATGATCGTGGCCCCCGGTTTTATCGATGTGCACACGCATCTCGAAGGCGATGAGACCAAAGACCCGGAGGCCAAGAATTTCATCTACGATGGAGTTACTACCTGTATTACCGGTAATTGCGGTTCTTCGAACGTAGAAGTAGGTCGCTACCTGCGTTGGATCGATTCACTCCAAACCTCCATCAATATTGGTACGCTCATCGGACATAACGATGTTCGCAAAGCGGTATTGGGACGTGCCAATCGCGATGCCACCCCGCAAGAATTGCAACGCATGGAATCGCTGGTCGAAAAAGCCATGCAAGAGGGAGCGTTAGGGCTTAGCACCGGCCTTATCTATATTCCGGGAACGTACAGCAAAACGCCCGAGATCGTAGCGCTGGCAAAACAGGCAGCAAAAAAAGGTGGCGTATATGCCACCCATATGCGAGACGAGGGCGACAGTGTTACTCAAGCAATCGAAGAAGCGCTTACCATTGGCAAAGAGGCGGGTTTACCCGTCGAGATCTCTCACTTTAAACTTAGTGGTCAGCAAAACTGGGGGCGCAGTAAACAAACGCTGGTCATGGTCGAACAAGCCCGCCAACAAGGATTAGAAGTTGCCATCGATCAATATCCGTACACAGCCAGCAGCACCTCTATCAATACGCTTATTCCCGACGAGATCCTGGCCGACGGCCAAGATTCCATCAAAGCGCGTCTGCAACGACCTGAGATCCGCAGGCAAATAACACATTCGCTACAGCAACGACTTAAAAAAAGAGGACTCAAACACCTGAGTTATGCCGTGATCGCGTCTTTTGCAAAAGACTCCACCTATAATGGAAAAAGTATCGAAGAGATCAATTTGATGAAAGGCAATAAACATAAGGTCAAATACGAGGCCGAAGTAGTAATGGATATCGTTAGCCGGGGTGGGGCCAGCGCTGTTTTTCATGGCATGGGAGAAGAAGATGTAAAACGCATCATGCAGTATCCCTTTAATATGATCGCGAGCGATGCAAGTATTCGGGTACTCCATGCCGGCGTACCGCACCCCAGAGGATATGGCACCAATGCTCGGGTATTGGCCAAGTATGTGCGCGAAGAAAAAGTGATCCCCCTCGAAGAAGCCATTCGTCGCATGACCTCACTACCTGCTCAACAGTTCAGGATCGAATTAAGAGGATTGCTGCTACCCGATTACTTTGCCGATATCGTGATCTTTGACGAAAAAAAGGTACAAGATCTGTCCACCTTCGAAAAACCCCATGCGTACACGACAGGCTTTGAGTATGTGTTGGTCAATGGTCAATTAACGGTAGATAAAGGCCTCCATACCGGTAAGCGGGCGGGTAAGGCCTTGTACGGCGCGAGCGCAACGCTAAAAAACTGATAGTATCCTCCTATTACCAATAACAGTAAAAGACCCATTTAAAAATTCAATGACATGAAAAAAATTAGCCTTCTGCTGCTGCTTCTTTTACAACTGATGCTCCCGCTGGCACTTTCTGTGCAAGCACAGGTAGTGAGTATCGCCACGCAGCCCGCGCAAGCAGGTTTTGCTGCCGACCGGCTGTCGCGTATCGACAGCGCCATGAACCTCTGGGTAAAACAAGGTTGGATGCAAGGTGGAACGGCCCTGATTATCCGCAACGGCAAGATCGTCTATCACAAAGGATTTGGTTATAGCGATCTCGATACCAAGACCCCGATGCAGAAAACCGATATCTTTCGCATTGCCTCGCAGACCAAGGCCATTACCAGTGTGGCCATCATGATGCTGTTCGAAGAGGGCAAGTTATTACTCGACGATCCGGTATCGAAGTTTATTCCCGCTTACAAGAACCAGCAAGTGCTCAATACCTTCAACGAGGCCGATACAACCTACACGACCGTCCCCGCCAAAAGAGAGATCACCATTCGGCAATTGCTTTCGCACACCTCCGGTCTTGGTTATGCAAGTATCGGAAGCAAAGAAGCCAATGCTATTTATGCAAAAGCTAATTTGACGGCCGGGCTCAATGTGCAGGGAGATGATTTGTTGAGTGCCATGAACAGGTTGGCAAAGATGCCGCTAATGCACCAGCCCGGCGAAAAATGGACCTACGGACTCAACACCGATCTGTTGGGCTGTTTGGTCGAGGTGATTTCCGGAAAAACACTCGATGCATTTTTCAAAGAGCGAATCTTTGCTCCGCTCGGCATGAAGGATACACAGTTTTTACTCCCGGCCGAAAAAGCAAAACGACTAATACCGCTCTATCGCGAAATGCCCGACGGAAAATTGGTCAAGGCTACGGCCTATCTGCTGAACGGAAAAGCAGTTACTCCAGATTATCCGCTTATCGCCAGCACCTATTACTCCGGTGGTGCCGGGCTTTCTTCTACGATCGAGGACTATGGAATTTTTTTACAAATGCTGCTAAATGATGGCGTCTACAACGGAAAGCGCTTGCTAAGTCGCAACAGCGTACGACTCATGACCAGCAACCAGATCGGCGATGTGGTCTACGGAGGAGGCAACGATAAGTTCGGATTGGGTTTTGCCGTGGTCACTGACAAAAGCAGTGGCCGTACCCCCGCCAACGAGGGTACCTTTAGCTGGGGTGGCGCCTTTGCCACTTCTTATTGGGTAGATCCAAAAGAAAAAATGGTCTATCTCTTCTATCGTCAATTGCAAAACACCACAAAGGGAGAAATGGTCGAGAAGTTCAGAGCGCTGGTCTATCAGGCCATCAATGACTAACGATCAAAACGAAAGTAGTTTACCAAGGGTCTCTTCGAGACGCGACTTGGCAAGGAATTGTTGCTCCAGTACCGGACTAAAAGGAACGGGGGTGTCCAGCGAGGCACAACGCATAACAGGCGCATCTAGGTAAGTAAAGCAATGCTCGGCGATCCAGGCAGCGATCTCTCCGCCAAAACCGCCGGTAAGCGTGTCTTCGTGCAACACCAGTACACGGCCGGTACGTTTGACCGATGCCTCGATCGCTTCGTAGTCGAGCGGAACCAGCGAGCGCAGATCGATCAGGTCTACAGAAACATCGGGGTGATGCATGGCATATTCCTTTGCCCAGAGCACGCCCGCCCCATAGGTAATGATCGACACCTCATGGCCCGATAAGACCTGCTGTGCCTTTCCGATCTCTACTTCGTAATAGGCTTCGGGCACCATTCCCGTTACGGAACGGTACAGGGCCTTGTGCTCAAAAAATAAGACCGGATTAGGATCGTTGAGCGAAGCAATAAGTAAACCCTTGGCATCGGCCGGGGTAGATGGATACACCACTTTTAATCCGGGCACATGCGTAAACCAGGCTTCGTTGCTTTGAGAATGAAAAGGTCCCGCACCCACGCCGGCACCCGTAGGCATACGCACGACCACGTTGGCATGTTGCCCCCATCGGTAATGGATCTTGGCCAGATTATTGACAATCTGGTTAAAGCCCACCGATACAAAATCGGCAAACTGCATCTCTACCATACTGCTGTATCCTTCGAGTGCCAATCCCAACGCCGTGCCCAGAATGGCACTTTCGCAAAGCGGAGTATTACGCACACGACCTTTACCAAATTGCTGTACGAGTCCTTCGGTTATCTTAAAGGCTCCGCCATATTCAGCGATATCTTGCCCCATCAATACCAGCTTTGGATCTTTTTCCAGTTGCATACGCAATGCTTCGCTGATAGCATCGATCATTCGTAGTTCGCGCGTCGTACCAGCCTCGGCAGCAGCTGAGGTTACTACCAACGAGGGCGGTTCTTTTCTTTTGGCATAAACATCATTCAATTCATCCTCTACATTAGCCACCACGGGAGCAGGGGATAAGCCAATGGCCAACTCCGATTCAATGGCCGACTTAAATTCATTTCGAATATCGGCAATTTGCAATTCGGTAAGTACGTACTGCTCGATCAAAAAACGTTCATAATTTTTTATCGGATCTTTTTGCTCCCACTCCTTGAACAATTCTCCGGGAACATATTTGGTACCGCTGGCCTCTTCGTGTCCACGCATCCGAAAGGTCATACATTCCACGAGGTATGGCTTTTGATAGCGAAGACAATACTCCCGAACCCCCTTGATAGTATCATACACCGTCAACAGGTTGTTGCCGTCAATGCGGATCCCCTCCATGCCATATCCTTTGGCCTTATCGACCAGGCTTTCGCAACGATATTGTTCATTGACGGGAGTACTGAGCCCGTATCCGTTGTTCTCTATCAAAAAGATAACGGGTAAATCCCATACGGCGGCAACGTTAAGTGCCTCGTGAAAGTCACCTTCGCTGGTGCCGCCATCCCCGGTAAAGGCCAATGCCACTTTTTGTTTGGCAGCCAGTTTTGCGGCCAAGGCCGCTCCTTCCGCAACGGCCAATTGCGGACCCAGATGAGAGATCATTCCGCAGATATGATGTTCGCGGCTGCCAAAATGAAAACTTCGTTCACGCGCTTTGCTGTATCCCAATTGTGTGCCTTGCCATTGCAGAAACAATTGGTGCAAGGGCATCTGTCTGGTGGTAAAGACCCCCAGGTTACGATGCAGCGGCATGATCCATTCATCGGGTTGCAAGGCAAGCGTAGCGCCCACGGCAATGGCCTCTTGGCCTATACCACTAAACCATTTTGAAATTTTGCCCTGCCGAAGTAAGACCAGCATTTTGTCTTCGATCATCCGAGGCCACAAGAGTTGACGATACCAATGGACCAATTCGGCGTCACGATACTTTTTTCGATCGAAATGCATGGGGTAAAGTTCCGTAAATTTTATGGATCGCAGCAGTTATATGACCACCAGCTCATAAAAGGCATCGGGCTGCAGGTAACGCCGGGCCAACACTTGCAAATCGGCAGCAGAAAGATTTTTGATGGTGTCGATGGTTTTATAAAAATAATTTTCATTGAGCCCGTGCAAGATTAAATTCTTCCAGCGACCCATCAATTGAAAAGGTCCGTCCAGATCGCCCAACAATCCTCCCATCATATAATTGCGGACCAATAATAACTCGTCGTCGGATACCGGTTCGTGGCATAGCCGTTCCATTTCGCGATATATTTCAATAAGGGTGGCCTCTGTTACGTCCCTGCCGGCCTCGGTGCTGATCATCCAGGCACTTTCTTGCTGCAGGTTCAACAGATAGCTGTGTATGCCATAAGTATAGCCCTTGTCTTCGCGAATGTTACTCATTAACCGAGATCCAAAGAAGCCGCCAAACACCGCATTGAGCAATTGTGCCGGAATAAAATCGGGATGATGCCGGTTCGGAAACGGACGGGCCAGTCGTATGGCTCCTTGCACCCCATCGGGATCGTTATTGACCCTGTATTTTTTTTGTGTAGCGGGCACGACCGGATGAACCGGACATACGGGGTTAGAAACGGGCCAATCGCCAAAATACCGGTTAAGCTGCCCCAGTAATCCTGAAGGGATCTTACCCGCTACGAACAAGATCGGGCGGGCGTTTTGGTAATACGTTTGATAAAACGAAAGCAAGGTCGAACGCTCCAATGCATCGAACGCTTCAGAAGAACTGAATTTTCCGTACGGGTGTTCTTGTCCGAACAAATAGGTATCGATCAGGCGACCGGCTACAAAATCGGCCTTGCGAAGATTGACCTCGAGGCGCTGCTTCATGTTTTGGCGGTATAACTGCAATTCATCTTCGGGCATACTAGAGTCGGTAACGAGCTCTCTGACGACAGGCAACAAAACATCGACATGCTTGCTCATGCAATGCAAGGTCATCAAGGCTTGTTCGTTAAAACAGCTTCGATTCAAATAGGCACCATAATAATCTACTTCCTCGTTGATCTGTAAGGCCGTCTTTGAATGCGTACCGTTACGAAGCAAAAAATTGACCGTAGCCGCTACCAGGTTTTGCCGTTCAAAACTATTGCCTGCAGGGTAAGCCCATTCGAGTTGTAACACATCTTCGGCTCCTGCATTTATCATATAGACCGGCGTGCCATTATCGAGGGTGGCGTGCTCCACCGGCTTTAATCGCAGTTGAAAGGCGACCGCATCGACGATAGAGGGAGCTTGTTTTCTGTTTAACATGGCCAATTAGTTCGATGCGAGGTAATACAATGTATTGGAATTTTGTTCGCTAAAAATAGTTCGGGCTTGCTCTCGCAATTCATCGGCGGTAACTGCTTCGTATTTACCGAGCTCCTTGTTCATATCGGCAGCATCGCCTAGCAGTTCATAATAAGCAAGACTGGCAGCCCGGCTCATGACGCTCATATCTTCGAACGCGATCATGCTCTCTGTCTTGTTCTTTACCTTTTGTAATTCCTTTTCGCTAACAGGGGTATCCATAATCTGCTGCAATTGTTCGCTCACCGCACGTTCGGCTTTTTCGATCGGCACTCCCTTTACTAATTTTCCTTCGATGGTGAGTAGCCCTGGGTCACTGCTGGCAAAATGATAACAATCGATATTGCTAAAGAGCTGCTGCTCTTTTACAAGGGTATGATACAAACGAGAGGACGCTCCTCCTCCCAGTATATCGGTGAGCAGGTCAGTAGCATGGTACGAGCGGTCGTAACGAGCACCCATGTGCCAGGTCTTGCAAAGCATATCGAGCGGAACGGGCGCATGGACCGATAACCGGCGTGCCGCTGTTTGCACGGGCTCGGCAGGAAGTCGTCGTTCATATAAAACACCCGAGGGAATATCACCGAACCATTTTTCGGCCAATTGCCTGACACGATCGGTTTCTACCGCTCCGGCTACCACTAAGATGGCGTTACAGGGTGTGTAGTGTTTGAAAAAAAATGATCTTACTTGTTCCAGTGTGGCCTTTTCGATATGAGACAACTCTTTGCCAATGGTCATCCAGCGATAAGGATGCACTTGGTAGGCCAGCTCTCGCATCTTGTGCCAGGTATCGCCGTAGGGTTTATTCAGATAATTCTCTTTGAACTCTTCGCACACGACCTTGCGCTGGGTAGCCAGGCTCTTTTCACTAAAAGCCAGTGATAGCATGCGATCGCTCTCTAACCAAAACGCGGTCTCGAGATTGTCGGCCGGCAATTGTATGTAGTAATTGGTAAGGTCGTTGGTGGTATAGGCGTTGTTCTCGCCACCGGCCATTTGCAACGGCTCGTCATAATCGGGAATGTGGAGCGACCCTCCGAACATCAAATGTTCAAATAGGTGAGCAAATCCGGTATGGGCAGGATCTTCATCACGTGCACCGACATTGTAAAGTACGTTGACCACGGCCATTGGTGTAGAAGGATCGGGGTGAACCAGAACCCTTAAGCCATTAGACAACGTAAATCGATCGAATTGGATCATAATAAAAAGCAAAGTTAACCCTAGTTCGGTCAACAACCGGCCGACTTTTATTGTTAACTAGCAATACCTTTGTCACATGCAAAATGATCTGTTGTACCAAAAGGCGCTTGCACAGGAATGGCTGTCGAAAGAAGAGGGCATTTGGCTCTTTACCAACGCCCCCCTGGCCGAGTTGATGTACGTGGCCGATGAGCTTAGAAAAAAACAGGTGCCACACGGAAAGGTCACCTGGCAGATTGACCGTAACGTAAATACTACCAATGTTTGTATCGCCAATTGCAAGTTTTGCAACTTTTATCGGATTCCCGGGCATGCCGAGGCCTATATCACTACTATGGATACTTATCGCGAGAAGATCCGCGAAACTATCCGCTATGGAGGCGATCAGCTGTTGTTACAAGGGGGGCATCATCCGGAATTGGGGTTGCAATTTTATGTAGACCTCTTTCGCCAGATCAAAGCCGAATTTCCGGATATACGATTGCATGCACTGGGTCCTCCCGAAGTGGCGCATATTACCAAACTGGAAAAAAGTACTCATCACGAAGTCCTGCGTGCGCTAAAGGCAGCCGGGATGGACTCACTGCCCGGTGCCGGTGCGGAGATTCTGGTCGACCGGGTACGCCGGCTGGTCTCCAATGGAAAATGCGGGGCACAAGAATGGCTCGATGTCATGCACGAAGCACACAAACTCTATATTCCCACCTCGGCCACCATGATGTTCGGTCATGTGGAGACGATCGAAGAACGATTCGAGCATTTACTCAAATTGCGAGACGTGCAATCCAAAAAGCCCGCTGATTCAAAAGGATTTTTGGCTTTTATTCCGTGGACCTTTCAAGATGTCGATACACTGCTGGCCGAAGTAAGGGGGGTGCAAAACCTGACCACCCGAGAGGAGTACATCCGTATGATCGCCATTAGCAGGATCATGCTTCCGAACATTGTCAATATCCAGGCCAGCTGGCTGACCGTCGGCAAAGAAACGGCCGGAACCTGTTTATATGCAGGGGCCAATGACTTCGGTTCTATCATGATAGAAGAAAATGTGGTCAGTGCTGCGGGCGCGCCGCATCGGTTTACCTATAAGACCATTCAGGAGGCCATCCGCGAAGCCGGCTTTGAACCCCAGCTGCGCAATCAAGAGTATGGTTTCAGAGCAATTCCCGAAGACATCGAAGAGCAGGTCATCAATTATTAAGACCAGACAGCAAGAACACTGCGCAAGATCAGGGTCGGCCAATACCTACATCAGTCTCATGCTACGAACAACGGAGTATCTTTTCATCTTACAACATCATAGCAATGGGCAGACTATCCAATCAAACGGCCTTAATTACCGGAGGAGCCAGAGGCATCGGAGCGGCCATGGCCAGGTTATTTATACAAGAGGGGGCCGCCGTTATTATTACTGATATCTTAAAGACAGAAGGAGAGTTAACTGCCGCTGCCCTAGGAAAGAACTGTCTGTTCGTTCCGCACGACGTAACACTAGCCAGCGCCTGGAAACAAGTAGTGAGTCTGGGCGAGGCACGCATGGGCCCCATATCGGTGCTGGTCAATAATGCCGGAGTGGTGCTCAATAAAGATATACAGCACACCACGCAAGAAGATTTTGAGAGCATCCTGCGGATCAACACCACCGGACCTTTCTTGGGAATAGAGGCTTTGTTGCCTTCGATGCAAAAACATCGAAAGGGATCGATCATTAATATTTCTTCGATTGCCGGGCTAGTGGGTTTTACCAACTGCATTGCATACGTGACTTCGAAATATGCCCTGCGTGGTATGACCAAGGCCGCGGCACTTGAGTTGGCCAAAGACGGGATCCGTGTCAATTCCATTCACCCGGGCGTCATTAAAACTCCCATGACCATGAACGATGAGATGGCCGACCGTATCGATCAGATTAGTGCGGCCATCCCAATGGGCAGGATCGGTGAGCCCATAGAGATCGCTTCTTTGGCGCTATACCTTGCCAGCGATGAGTCAAGCTATTGCACAGGAGCGGAGTTTACCGCAGACGGAGGGCTTACGGCACAATAGACGGGGCTTGGCTATCTTTGACCGGTAAACTACCGCTATGGCCTCTAACATTGCGCAGCTGAGAAAAGATTATACCCTACATGCACTGACAGAAGCCGACGTGGCTCCCGCTCCCATCGAACAGTTTACCCGTTGGTGGAACCAGGCTCTCGAATCGAAGATAGAAGAAGTAAATGCCATGGCGCTCTCTACCGTTGACCAAGAGGGTGCCCCTCAATCAAGGATCGTTTTACTAAAAGGATATAGCGAAAAAGGGTTTGTCTTCTTTACCAATTACCATAGCAATAAAGGGGCTCAATTACTGCAAAACCCACACTGTTCGTTGTTGTTCTTCTGGAAAGAGCTGGAGCGACAGGTTCGAATAACCGGAAGGGCCGAAAAAATTCCAGCGCAAGAAAGTGATACCTATTTCAACAGCCGCCCCGAAGGCAGTAAGATCGGGGCCTGGGCCTCTCCACAAAGCAACGTTGTAGAAAGTCAGCAATGGCTCAATGATAGCTTCGAAAAGATCAAAGCCGCTTATAGTAATGGTGGCATTCCCCGTCCCCCACATTGGGGCGGCTTTATCGTGTGTCCGTCCAGTATGGAATTTTGGCAAGGAAGACCCAGTCGAATGCACGACAGAATAAGATACCGCGCAACATCGAACGGTCAGTGGCAGATAGAACGATTGGCGCCCTGATAAATACGTTAGAAAGTGATCAGGCAGTTTTTACGCTAAGCTCGGTAATCAGGTCCATCACCTCCGACAAGGATTGCTTAAAGCTAACCCCGGCCGGAATTGATTTCTTGTAATACAGCGTCTGAGAACCCGATACGATCACCGGGGTGCCATCAAAATGCAAGGACACCTTATTGAGAAACTTCTCCATAGAAAAGTTGGAGGCCGTAGAGGTAAGATG
>CAZZLP010000017.1:0-13855 GCA_964654705.1 uncultured Chitinophaga sp. | reverse complement strand
AATTAAAGGCGCTCAAGCTTACGATGGATAAGATTGAGAAGGATTATGGAAAGGGCAGTGTCATGCTAATGAACGAGAAGGGAGAGGTGCAGCAAGAGGTGATCTCTACCGGTTCCATCGGTTTGGATGCGGCGCTTGGTATTGGCGGATTGCCCAAAGGCCGCATCGTAGAAATATACGGACCCGAGTCTTCCGGAAAAACGACCATCGCTACCCATGTTATTGCCGAAGCTCAAAAAAAAGGCGGTATGTGTGCGATCATCGACGCTGAGCATGCTTTTGATAGCAGCTATGCGCAAAAGTTGGGCGTAGATGTAGAGAACCTGCTAATCTCTCAACCTGATTACGGTGAGCAGGCCTTGGAGATCGCCGATCGTCTCATATTATCCGGCGCCCTCGATGTAGTGGTGATCGACTCGGTGGCAGCATTGGTTCCCAAGAGTGAATTGGAGGGGGAGATGGGGGATAGTAAAATGGGATTGCATGCCCGTTTGATGAGCCAGGCCCTTCGCAAGCTTACCGCTACTATTGCCAAGACCAATACCATTTGCATCTTTATCAACCAACTTCGTGAAAAGATCGGGGTTATGTTCGGCAATCCCGAAACCACTACCGGCGGTAATGCACTCAAGTTCTATGCCTCGGTGCGTTTGGATATTCGTCGTACGCAACAGGTAAAGGATGGTGATGAGGCTATCGGAAATCACGTAAAAGTAAAAGTGGTCAAGAACAAAGTAGCTCCGCCATTTCGTGCCGCCGAGTTCGATATCATTTTCGGAGAAGGGATTTCCAAGACCGGCGAGATCATCGATATGGGTACCGAACTGGGTATCGTTCAAAAAAGTGGCAGCTGGTACTCTTATAATAGTGATCGTCTGGGACAAGGTCGCGAAGGGGTCAAGCAACTTCTGGTCGATAATCCCGAACTGGCAGCCGAGATCGAGGCCAAGATTAGAGAGAGGGTCAAGGAGATGCAAGCCAGCTAATATTTATTTGTTTTCTTCTGTTTTTCAATGGGTTAGTTCAGACCCGTTGGTCATGGCGACCGGCGGGTCTTTTTATATATTAAAGTCAAAAGGGCCCGGTGAACCAATTATCTTTGCGTTTCGTTTTATATAACATTCAGTTATGTCGGCACCCACACAAAACAAGAAAAAATGGCTTCGCTGGTTCTTACTGCTCCTGCTAGCGGTGGCGCTGACCGGAGGTGCTGTGTTTTATTATGTGATGACTGCGAAATTTGACGATACCCTCACTGAGAAATCGGCTTATACGATCACTGCCACTAATTTGCTGGCGGAGTTTCAGCAAAACGATAGTGCGGCCAATCAAAAATATACCGAACAGATTCTTTCGGTAAGCGGTCTTGTCTCTGCCGTTGAACAGGCCGATACATCGGCTACGGTCACCTTCGCCGATTCACTGACGGGGTCCTATCTTATTTTTGATTTTCAATCGGGGGCCAGTCGTAAGGCTGCAACCTTCAAGCCTGGGGATAGCGTTATCCTTAAGGGTTCTTGTAGCGGCAGTATTTACAGTCGTTTGCGAAAGGCCCATATGATCAGCTTTAAAAGAGCGGTGATTATTGAATAAATATTATGCTCAACTTTATCAATCATTCAATTCTCTTAATCAACAATCCAACATTCACTCACTTTTTAAAAATTCACTCATGAAAAAAACGATGCTTTTCTTTTCGCTGCTCACGATTACTACGCTGAGTTTCGCGCAAGTAAAACAAACCACATCTGCCGTGGTAGCTTTTGACGCCACCACACCCAAAGATGCACTACCAAAAGCCGAGAACAAAACCGTCATTGCCCAGATCGATACCAAGACCGGGCAGATCGGGTTCGAGGCGGCCGTCAAGAATTTTGCTTTTAGCAATCCTGTTATCCAAGAGCATTTTAACGAGGAGCGTTGGATGAGTTCAGATAAGTATCCTGCCTTTACCTTTGAAGGCAAGATCAACGATGCACAGAAATATAATTTTTCAAAGAACGGCGTCTATAACGTGACCGTCACCGGCCAGATGACCGTAAAAGGAAAGAGCAACGAGGTTTCCACACCCGCCACCATCGAAGTCAAGAATGGTACGCTGATGGCCTCGGCTAACTTTACCATTACCTTGGCTGATTACGGTATCAATGTCGGCGATGCCGGTAAAATTGCCGGTCAACCCAAGATCACCGTAACCGCAGAACTAAAATAATTCACTCCTCTCATGATCGAAAAAGCTCAGTTCTTACGAGCTACGTACTTGTTTAATATAGCGCTCACTATGGTGAGCGCTATATTTAAGATCTATCACTATCCCAACGCTGAAACCTTTATCCTCTTTGCCATCATCGCCATGATGGTGTATTCCTTGCCGGTACTGCTCGAGATCTTCAGGTCTACGCGTATCGATACGTCTGAAAAACTTATGTGGATCACAGGCATGTTATGTCTGACACCCCTGGCCGGCTATCTCTATTTGTTCAGAGCGCGCCATCGGATCGCGAACAGCGAATAGCCAAAATAAATTCAGGTCTTTCTATTCTGTAACTTGCAGGGTGCCCTTTGTTTTACAATCTCCTTTTACCCCCGCGGGCGATCAGCCCGAAGCCATCCGCCAATTGGTGCAGGGGCTTACCCATGGCGAAAAGTACCAGACCCTGTTGGGCGTTACCGGTAGCGGTAAGACCTTTACGATGGCCAATGTGATCGAACAAGTGCAGCGGCCAACCCTGGTGCTAACGCACAATAAAACATTGGTGGCACAGCTGTATGGCGAGTTCAGACAATTTTTTCCGGATAATGCGGTAGAATACTTTGTATCGTACTATGATTATTACCAGCCGGAGGCTTATATGCCGGTCACCAATACGTACATCGAAAAAGACCTTTCCATCAACGAAGAACTCGATAAGCTGCGGCTACGGGCTACCTCTAGTTTGCTGAGCGGCCGCCGCGATATTATTGTGGTGGCTTCGGTAAGCTGTATCTATGGTATGGGTAATCCGGTCGATTATATGAACGGTATTATCCGGATACAAAAAGGACAAGTGCTATCAAGACAAGGATTCTTGCACGCCCTGGTCAATGCACTTTATCAGCGTACGACGCTTGAATTTACCCGAGGAAGTTTTAGGGTCAAGGGCGATACGGTCGACATCAACCTGCCCTATCTTGATTTTGGCTACCGGATCCATTTTTTCGGAGACGAAATAGAGGCCATCGAGCAACTTGATGTAGGTTCGGGCAAGCGAATTGCCTCGATGGAAAGCGCGGCGATCTTTCCGGCCAACCTCTACGTGGCGCCAAAAGATATTTTACAACAGGTCATCTACGAGATACAAGACGAATGCTTGGCCCAGGCCGATTATTTTAAACGCGAAGGAAAATTTTTAGAGGCGCAGCGATTAACCGAGCGTGTCAACTACGATCTGGAGATGATCCGTGAGCTGGGCTACTGCGGCGGTATCGAGAACTATTCTCGCTTCTTTGATCGACGAAAACCCGGCACCCGCCCTTTTTGTTTGCTCGATTATTTTCCGGACGATTTTTTGACGATCATCGACGAGAGCCACCAGACCATTCCGCAGGTAAGTGGCATGTACGGTGGAGACCGCAGCCGCAAACTGACGCTGGTCGATTATGGATTTCGGTTACCCTCTGCACTCGATAACCGGCCGCTCAACTTTGGTGAATTCGAATCGCTTTTGCAAGAAGTGATCTTTGTCTCTGCCACACCCGCGCATTACGAGCTAGAGAAATGCGAAGGCGTAGTGGTCGAGCAAGTGGTTCGCCCTACGGGATTATTGGACCCTCCAATAGAGGTTCGCCCCAGTAAAAACCAGATCGATGACCTACTCGACGAGATCGACCGACGCGTTAAAAAGGGCGATCGTGTGTTGGTAACTACACTCACCAAGCGGATGGCCGAAGAGATGGACAAGTACCTGCACCGCATTGCGATCAAATCAAAATATATACATAGTGATGTCGATACCCTGGATCGGGTAGAGATTTTGCGCGAACTGCGACTGGGTAAGATCGATGTGTTGGTAGGGGTCAATTTGCTTCGCGAAGGGCTCGATCTGCCCGAGGTATCGCTGGTCGCTATTTTAGATGCCGATAAAGAAGGATTTTTGCGAAACGAAAAGTCATTGACGCAAACGGCAGGTCGTGCGGCCCGAAACGTCAACGGGCTGGTTATTTTTTATGCCGATAAAATGACCGAAAGTATGCGGCGCACCATCGACGAGACCGATCGGCGCAGACAAAAACAGGTGGAGTATAATACCAGACACGGTATTGTTCCTACCACCATCCGTAAATCGGCTCAGGAGGTCTTTGCACAAACCTCGGTGTTGGACATAAAGGGATATGATCCGCACCAAGCCGTATTGTCCGGAGCCGAATCGGTATCGGTATCTCAGTTGCTCGAAGAGCAGCCGCAGTACACCACCGTGCCTCAATTGGAGAAGGCCATCAAGGCTTTTCGAAAAGAAATGGAAAAGGCCTCTCGTCAACTCGATTTTATGGAAGCAGCCCGTTTACGCGACGAATTATTTCGTCTCGAAGCACAGTTGACCACGATGAAACAGTAGAGGTCTCGTCTGCAAATCTTACCTTAGCCACATGGACAAAAGGGTTTTTTTGCTCGATGCCTTTGCCCTTGTTTTCAGGGCCTATTATGCGCTGATCCGCAGCCCCCGGTTGACCTCAACGGGCAAAAATACCAATGCGCAATTCGGATTTACCAACGCGCTGCTCGACCTGATCAACAAACAAAAGCCCTCGCATATGGCGGTTTGCTTTGATACGGCTGCGCCTACCGAGAGACACACCGATTATGCCGATTACAAAGCCAATCGGCAAGAGACACCCGAAGATATTTTAGATGCGGTCCCTGATATCAAAAAGATCATCGAGGCGTTCAATATTCCCATTATAGAGCTGGACGGGTTCGAGGCCGATGATGTGATCGGTACGCTCAGTAAACAAGCAGAGCAAGCCGGTTATGAGGTCTTTATGGTAACGCCCGACAAAGATTACGGGCAATTGGTATCGGAGAAGATCAAGATCTACAAGCCTGCCTATGGGGGAAACGATGCCGAAATACTGGGCCCCGAAGAAGTATGCGCTCGCTGGAACATTGCCAACGTATCGCAAGTAATAGATATGTTGGGGATGATGGGCGACTCGGTCGACAACATTCCGGGTATACCCGGCGTTGGAGAAAAAACGGCCGCAAAATTCTTACAAGAATATGGCAGTCTCGAAAATACATTGGCGCAGGCCGATCAAATAAAGGGAGCGATGGGAGAAAAGGTCCGTAAAGGCAAAGAGCTGGCGCTCTTATCGAAAAAGCTGGCTACCATCATTACTAATGTACCAGTGGCCTTTCACGAAGAGGATTTTCGACTCAAAGATTGGAACCGCGAAGAGTTGAAGTCGATCTTTTCGGAGTTGGAATTTCGTACGCTTGGCAAACGCTTGCTGGGCGAAGATTTTACAGTGGCGACTCCGGTACGTTCTGTGGTAGAGAAGCAACTGCCGCAAGGCGTGCAGACCGATCTTTTTGGAAATATCATACAGGGACCTTCTTTTAATGCAAGGACCAGTACTGTCAGTAGCGGTCTTTCGTCTACTGCTTCGTCGGCCTCGACAATAGCGTTATCGGCATCCCCATCGAACATGAATACCGGGCAAGCCGTAGAATCCTTACCTGCCACGGCCGATAAAAATATCGACAACACGCCTCATCAGTATCATTTGATTAGTGGTAAAAAAGCGGTAGATGCGCTGGTCGAACAATTAAAAGCTTATCAGGAGATCTGTTTTGATACCGAGACCACGAATATCGACGCCAACCTGGCCGAATTGGTCGGTCTTAGTTTTTCGGTATCGTCTGCCGAGGCTTGGTATGTTCCTTGTCCGGCCGATCAGCAAGAGACGCAACAGTTATTAAAGCAATTAGTGCCGCTTTTTTCTGATCTTAATAAAACGTGGATCGGTCACAATATCAAATATGATGTACTGGTATTAAAATGGTATGGCATAGAACTGTCCGGTAAGTTGTACGACACGATGTTGGCACACTATGTATTTGAACCCGAAGGAAAGCGTAGTATGGACGAGCTGAGCGAAAAGTACCTGGGCTATGTACCGGTTCCGATCGAAGCGCTGATCGGTAAAAAAGGAAAGCATCAGTTATCGATGCGAGAGGTCGACACCGAAAAGATCAAGGAATATGCTTGCGAGGATGCCGATATTACTCTTCAGTTAAAACAGCGATTTGTTGCGCGTGTGCAGCAAGCAGGCGTAGAGGCCTTATTGTACGACGTTGAATTGCCGTTGATCCGGGTATTAGCCGATATGGAATACGAAGGGATCACCATCGACAAGGAATTTTTGAACGAGTATGCGGTGACGCTCGAAAAAGAAGCGAAGCTGGCCGAAGAAGCTGTCTATAAAGAAGCGGGGGTTCGGTTTAATTTGGCATCTCCCAAACAGCTGGGCGAGGTATTGTTCGATAAGTTACAACTTGACCCTGCTGCCAAAAAAACCAAAACGGGTCAGTACCAGACTGGAGAGGATGTTTTGACCAAGCTGGCCGCCAAGGGGCATCGTATTGTAGAGGATATTTTGACGTTCAGAGAACTGACCAAGTTGCAGTCTACCTATGTGGATGCCCTTCCGCTTTTGATCAATCCCAAGACCGGCCGTGTACACACTTCGTATGCGCAAGCCGTGGCGGTAACGGGTCGTTTGTCTAGCAATAATCCCAATCTTCAGAATATTCCTGTTCGAACCGAGCGAGGCAGAGAGATCAGAAAAGCCTTTATTCCCCGTAGCAATGAGTTTACGTTGCTCTCTGCCGATTACTCACAGATCGAACTTCGTATTGTAGCTGCCATAAGTGGCGATACCAATATGTGTGCTGCCTTTCGAGAAGGGAAAGACATTCATACAGCTACCGCCGCTCGGGTGTATAATGTACCGGAAAACGAGGTTACCAAAGAAATGCGATACAAGGCCAAGAGCGTCAACTTTGGAATCATCTATGGACAAGGGGCTTTTGGGCTGGCCGATAATTTAGGAATCTCGCGTACCGAGGCCAAAGAGATCATCGCCAATTATAAACGAGAGTTTCCTGGTATTCAAGAGTACATGGACAGTACCATAAAGTTTGCCAAAGACAACGGCTATGTAGAGACCTTAATGAAACGCAAGCGTTGGTTGCGCGATATCAACTCGTCTAATTTTACGGTGCGTGGATTTGCCGAGCGCAATGCAATCAACTCTCCTATACAAGGTACCGCTGCCGATATGATCAAATTGGCCATGCATAAGATTCACACCGGTATCAGAAAGGCGGGTATGAAAAGTAAAATGATCTTGCAAGTGCACGACGAGTTGATTTTCGATGCGCACCTCAGCGAAGTAAAAGCCCTTCAGGAATTGATTATTGAAGAAATGCAAACGGCATTACCCTTGCCCAATCATGTTCCGGTGATAGCCGAATGCGGCAATGGTCCTAACTGGCTGGCGGCTCATTGATTGTTGCCTCTTCCGCCTCCGCCCATACCCATCCCCATGCCACGGGCCGGACGCATAGAGGGTAATATCTGGTCTTTCCAGATGGTAAATTGTTCGGCCGTAAGAATCGCTTTGATGATCTCTTCTTGCGCGTCGTTGTATTTTCTCATTTCTTCGCGCAGTGCCTCCGGATCTGGTCTTTCTCCGCCCATGGCCGCTTCTCTGATCTCTTGCATGCGGGTATCCTGCTTTTTATACAGCACAGTGAGTGCGGTATCAATAAGTCCGAGCTTTACGGCATCGAGCTTAAAGGCGCTATCCAATTTTTGATGAATAACCGCTACTCTTTCAGCCGGTGTTCTGCGCTGAAAACCACCTCCGGGAGGTTGTGCATAAAGACTCGTTAGCGTGAGCGTGGCAACCAGTAGTATTAATAATGACTTCTTCATGATACTAGGATTTTGAGGAATAATAATTGCAATAACTGCGCTATCTTGCGCTATCTAATATAGTACTAATATGGAATATGGCAAATTAGTGGCCGTTACCGGACTTCCCGGACTCTTTGAGTTGGTCAGCAGTAAGGCAGACGGTGGTATCGTTCGTTCGCTCGACGATAAGAGTACGAGATTCGTTTCTACCCGTATTCATCAATTTTCTCATCTGGAAAGCATTGAAATATATACCATTCGCGAAAATGTGAACCTGATCGATGTCTTTTTGGCCATGGAAAAATCGAGTGCGGCCTTGCCGGATGAAAAAGATGCTAGCGCTGTCAAAAAATATTTTGAGCAAGTATTTCCGGATATGGACAATGAACGGGTCTACGACAGTGACCGAAAAAAGATGATACGTTGGTATACGCTCTTAAAGAAACACGCTATTCCATTGGTGTTAACCGAGTCAAATGAGGCCGCATCTGATGGTACCGCCTAAGTCTGCCGCTATCGAAAAATTACCCCGCCATTTTTTAGCTCCCGATTTTGTGATCAGCGATTGGGAGTCACTGGCCCCTTATTTCGTTATGCTCGATGAGCGGGTCATAAGCAACGTACAAGAATTGGAAAAGTGGCTTTGCGACGCCAGCGAACTCGAAGCTGCGATTAGTGAAGAGGCTTGCTGGCGGCAGATCAAGATGACCTGCGATACCACCAATAAGGCCCTCGAAGAATCGTTCCAATATTTTATGCTCGAGTTGCAGCCGCGTATACAGCCCTGGTCCGATAAACTCAACCGAAGATTGCTGGCCTCTGCGTATGTCAACGAATTACCGGCAGATCTGTATGCCACCTTTCTGCGCAATGTTCGTAAGCAGATCGATCTTTATCGAGAGGCCAATGTGCCCATCCAATCCGAGATTAGTGTATTGCAGCAACAATTTGGCGTTATTGCCGCTGCCATGACCATTGAGGTCAACGGACAGGAATACACGCTACAGCAAGCCGCCAAGTTTTTAGAAGACGAAGATCGAAGTCTGCGCGAGCAGGTATATCGGAAAATAGCTGAGCGTCGACTCCGTGATCGTGATGCGCTTGACCGATTGTTTGATGAACTGCTTCAAAAAAGAAATCAGCTGGCGCTGCAGGCAGGAATGGACAATTACCGGCAGTATCGTTTTTTGGAGCTGGGCAGGTTCGATTATGATAAGGAGATGTGCGAGCAGTTTCATAAGGCGGTAAAAGAAGAAGTGATGCCCCTGGTCAATGAGATCTACTTAACTAAAAAGAAACGCCTGGGTCTTGAGACCCTGCGTCCGTGGGACATAGAGGCAGAGCCGATCGGTACCAAACCCCTTCGACCTTTTGCAAACGGAAGCGAGTTAACCGAAAAATCGATCGCTTGTCTTCGTCAATTGCATCCTTTCTTTGGGGACTGTATCGATACCCTTCGTGCCAAGGGCCATCTTGATCTGGAGAGCCGTAAAGGAAAAGCGCCGGGGGGTTATAATTGTCCGCTTGCCGAGACCGGTGCGCCTTTTATTTTTATGAATGCGGCCGGCACCCTCGACGATGTAACTACCATGGTGCACGAAAGCGGGCATGCGGTCCATTCTTTTTTAACGCATGGGCTTTTGCTGAACGGTTTTAAGGAATACCCTACCGAGATCGCCGAAGTGGCCAGTATGTCGATGGAGTTGTTTACGATGGATCATTGGGAGGTATTCTTTAGCGATCCTGTCGAATTGCAACGCGCCAAAGAACAACAGCTCGAACGCGTAATTACGATCTTTCCGTGGATCGCCACCATCGATAAGTTTCAGCATTGGATCTACGAACATCCGCATCACAGCATCGAAGAGCGTAACCGGGTTTGGTTATCGATCTTGGAGGAGTATAGCGCTGCTGCGATCGACTTTTCGGGTCTGGAATCTTACAGGGCATATCAGTGGCAACGGCAATTGCATTTATTCGAAGTTCCCTTCTATTACATTGAGTATGGTATTGCGCAGCTGGGGGCCATCGGACTTTGGCAGCAGTATCATCAAGATCCAAAACAAGCACTCGATCATTATATAAAGGCGCTTTCGTTAGGAGGTACCAAGACGCTACCCGAGCTGTTCGCTGCCGCAGGATTGCCCTTTGATTTTTCGGCAGATCGTATTCGTATCCTCATGCAATTTGTGCAATCGTGGTGGAAGCGTGTCGGTGCGTCTACCGTTCCAGCTTAAAAAGTCTGTACTTTTTAGTTGATTTTTTTTACCACTTCGTCGAAAGCCACGCGGTTGCGCGGACCCCAAACACCCTGTTCGGTTCCCTTACCTACGCCGACTACCATATTGATCTCGGCACCCCAGGGCAGTCCTAATGCTTTTTTGACACGCTTGGCATCGAATCCTTCCATGGGACAGCTGTCAAAGTCGGCCGCGGCAATAGAGAGCATAAAATTTTCGGCAGCCAGCGCACAAGATTTATGTACGGTAATGCGCTGATCGGCCTTGCCACCGAATCGCATAAAAGGTTTGTTGAGTCCGCCAAAAAAACTGATCGCCCTTCTGACCAAGGTCAGTACGCCGATCGGATCGCTGGCATAGGCGAGCGGCATTAATTTCTTGTAATAATCGAGACCTCTTTTTTGCAGTTTATTGGGTTCGCCCGGAATACCTTCTTTAATGCGGTCATAGTTCCAGCGGGCTCTTTTTTTCCAAAGGTCTTGTCGGGTTACAAAAACTACCAGCTGTTTGGCCGTAGTGGCGGCACCTTGCCCAAGACAAAAGGCGGCCATCTGTTTTTTTTCTTCTTCGGAGCGAATCCAATAAAACTCCCAGCATTGCATATTGCTGCTATTGGGGGCCAGGATGGCGTGTTGCAAGGCCTTTTCTATAACGGCATCAGGTACCGGAACGGCCTCATCGAAGCGACGATTAGAACGACGTCTGTTTACTATGGAGTCAAAGAGGTCTTGTTGGCTTGCCATGCTGTAACTGTTTTGGGAGTGCAAAGTTCATTAAACATCCGTTCTCTTCCTAATGTTTATCATCAACATAAAAAAAGGCTGCCCGAAACGGGCAGCCTTTATAATATCAGTTAAAGTGTATTAGTAGCCGGGATTTTGCGTGTAGTTCGCATTTTGCTGAATCTCGGCCAGTGAAATAGGCCACAAGAAACGATTGTCAGCATAAGGAATGGCTGCTACACCGCGGGGAATACCAGGCGCAGGCACACCGGCACAATTGAACAACGAAGCAGGCACGGCTGTGGTGGTTACCACTTTAGAGGGGATACCTCCACCGGCAACAGGTGAATTGACCGGATCTAATGATAAGCGGTGAATATCTTGCCAGCGCTTTCCTTCTCCCAAAAACTCGATTCTTCTTTCGAACAGGATAGCAGCTACAAGGGCGTCTCTGTTGGCAAAGCTGGCCACGGTAAACTGATCGGCAGGAGTCAGCACCGAACGGTTGCGAACGGCATTGAGCAGATCGACCGCACGAGTCGATACACCGGTAGCGCGACGCGCTTCGGCCTCTGCCAAGGTAAGCAGTACTTCGGCATAACGGATAATGGGTGCACCATCGGAGAGGTTGGCAACATCGCGGTACTTGAAGCTGAACTTTGCCGTTGGATAATCGCGCACCATAGTGGCGCCACGACGCAGGTCAGAACAGAGCCAGCGGGTATCGCTCCAAATAATGGGGCTGATACGAACCAGACCACGACCATTGATGTTGGGATCGCCCAGCATGGTAGCCAGACCTCCGTTTACACCGGGGTTGTCGGTAGCATCGTTTCTGATAGAGAAGATACTTTCGGTAGAAGTGTTGTTGGCAAAAGGTCCGTCGGGAGTGGCGGTGAGCGCCCAGCTTCCAATAGGGCTTACAAAAGGAGCTGCGGCAGGAACCAACTTGTTTCCTTCTGTCACCACATTGGCCCAATCATTCATGTGCATTCTTACACGCATCTTAAGGGCAATGGCAGCGGCACGGCTGGCGCGATAGGTACGAATAGTAGTAGTGGCAGGTAGATTGGTTTCTGCGTAATCGAGGTCGGCCAATATTTTGCTATACACCAATGAAACGGGAAAATCGGAACGCTTAAGGGCGCGGGCCTGATCTGCCTTCGCCTCTGAGTTGATACCGAACTCGCGTACGATAATACCGTCTTTGTTGCCATTACCATCGGCAAAGGGACGAGCCCAATGGGTCACTAGCTCATGGTGAGCCAGTGCACGCAAGAAGCGACACTCGGCAATGAACTGAAGACCGGTTGCAGAAGGAATAATTCCTTTGGCAATAGCACCCTGTACCCCTTCCATCACTAAGTTGGCCTTATTGATAAGGGAATAGAGGGTTTGAAAATGAAAGTCATTGTTGGCACTCACGTTGGTGTAAGTGGCTTCGTAGGTAACTTGGTAGAACAACGCGGTATTGTGCATGTCCTCTCCGCGCATATCACCTTGTTGAATACTGGCAGCACCAAAGGGATAACCACGAACGGCACCACCGGCATAGAATCCGGACTGGGCAGCATCATAGACCCCGTTAACGGCCAGGTTTACCTTGGCGGCGTCGGCAAAGGCAGAGGCATCGGAGAAAGAGCTATAGGGCTGCAACTCCAACACCTTTTTTTGGCAGCCGCTCAGCAAGGTGAGCAGTACTGCGAAGATCGCCAGCGATCTTAATATGGAAGTAGTAGGTTTCATATCGATTATTTTAATTGTGTTGTACATAGTTGATTACAGGCCCATGTTAAATCCGAAAGAAATAATACGGGGTCTGGGAACGGTGTTGTTATCGATACCACCTTCAGAGATATTCTCAGGATCGATACCAGAATATTTGGTAAGGAGTACCAGGTTCTGTCCTTGTACAAATATGCGCATCGATTTAATACCGATGTTGTTGGCCAGTGTAGCTTTTTTGAGGTCTACATTGTAACTCAACTGTACATTCTCGAGACGGGCAAAATCTCCATTCTCTACAAAGCGGGTCAGCGCATTACCGGAAAGGTTGGTAAAGTTGTCGCGACCATACCACAGACGAGGAACGCCGGTAACATCACCGGCCTTTTGCCAGCGTTGCATAATTTCGCGTCCGTTGTTTTGGAAGGCTTGGTTAACCAGGGCTTCCTGCTCGGTCAGGTTAAAGATCTTGTTACCACCCGAGAAACGCCACAACATATCGAACATAAAGTTCTTGTAACGGATCGTGTTGTTGAAACCACCGAACCAAGTGGGCAGTACATTACCCAAGATATCGCGGTCAGAGCCGGCCAATGTGGTAGCCGATCCAAGAGTAGGATCGCTGGGGCTGATGACAGTGCGATAGTTCGCGGTGGCGATATTACCTTGAATGAGCGTACCGTCGGCTTTGTAGTACATGGGGTTACCGTTACCGCTGTTAACACCGGCAAAACGATAGCCAAACAAAGCGTTGATGGGTTGACCTACACGCAAGATGTTGTAAGCACCGGGCACATCTTGATTCAGATAAAGTGATTTAACCTTGTTCTTAACTTGTGTAAAGTTCAGGTTCATGTCCCAGGTAAAGTTCTTATTGCGAACAACGGTTCCGGCCAGGGTCATTTCGATACCCTTGTTCTCCATATCTCCGATGTTACGGAAGATCGAGTTGCCGGGTACACCGAACGATACAGGCAGCGGAGCGGCCAGTACGAGTCCATTGTTCAGGTTTTTGAACCAATCGAACGTAAAGTTCATGCGTCCGTCGAGGAAGCTGAGGTCGACACCCACGTTATATTTTTCGCTCGTCTCCCAGTTAAGCCCGGCGTTACCCACCGAAGAAACGGCGATACCACTTTGTCCGCCATAGCGGGCCAAACGGTCCAAGCTGAGGTAGGGGGACAGACCACCGGCGATCTGGTCGTTA
>CAZZLP010000016.1:0-14246 GCA_964654705.1 uncultured Chitinophaga sp. | reverse complement strand
TTTCAAATCTTCCCTTCGCTGTAACAGACGAAGACCTCAGAAGCTATTTTGCCGAGTATGGCGAAGTGAGCTCTGCCAAAATCATCATGGACAAGTACACCAACCGTAGCAAAGGCTTCGGTTTCGTGGAAATGACCGATGATGCCGCTGCCCAAAAAGCCATTGGCGAATTGGATGGCGCCACGGTAGAAGGACGCGCCATTCGTGTGGCCGTTGCCAAACCCCGTGAAGAAAGACCTGCCCGCTCTGCTAACTATTCTAATAGTCGCTGGTAATACGCGTTGTCTTTATTCGAAAAGCCCTCTTGAATTTTCAAGGGGGCTTTTTAGTATAAAAAAACCGCCCCAAATCAGGCGGTCTAAATAAAAGAAGTTTTTCTTTCGAGTAAGGTTCGTAATCAGGCTCTTTGTTTTTGCTTGACCACCGACTTTGGAGCAGCCCGTTTTGCGGCAGCATGGGTAACGGCTTTCTTGACGGGCGTCTTGCCTTTAGACTTTTTGAGCGCAGATTGAATGGCCGCACTCAGGTTGGCAAAAGTTGGCTTGCCCGAAAAAGGAATGTCATTGATAAAAAAGGCAGGCAGATCTTTAACACCGCGCGTCAATCCCTCTTTGAGATCATCTTGAACTTGCCATCCATAGACGCCATTGACCAGATCGTCCAGAAACTTCTTGTTCTTGACACCTGCTTCTTTGCTGTGCAATTTTAGACTGGTGGTACCCAGATTTCTTCGGTTACTAAAAAGCACGTTGTGCATTTCCCAGAACTTTCCCTCTTGGGCAGCGGCAACGGCAGACTCACTGGCCTTAAGACTACGCTGATGAATAAGGGTGAGCGGAAAATGCCTGAACTGAAATTTTATCTTGCCCTCGAATTCTTCTAATAATTGCTTGACGATCTCGTTGACCTTGGCACACTCCTCGCTTTCATATTCTCCGAATTCCATTAAGGTAACGGGCGCATCTTTTTTTCCCACAAAGATCTCGCGGGGTTCTATAATAACGACATCATCTTTCTTAAAAGCCATTTTACTTTATTTTATCGGCTAGACAACCGAATATGAATAATAACAACTGTTAGTGTTTTGGGTTGAGCACTTGCACGAATCTTTTTTTACAACCCGGCTGCAGCTAAAGATAGGGGGTTTTGATCCCCTTCGGTCGCCACTGGTAATATATTTAACATTTTGTTCTAAATTAATTGATTTTCAGCAATTTAAACAAAATAGAAGCTACGAGTTAACCCTTGTTTCACCGCTAACCTCTTGTTGCGGATCAGCGAAACCGAAACTCTTTCGCGCTGCTATTTGATAAGACTACTGTTCTAAGGTAGGGGGCCTAAGGGAGCAACCCTATGACCTTGGTCACTCCGTTTCGAAAGACCACCGTGTTGTCAAATACGTCTACGAGCACCGGAGCGGTCTTGTCTATCTCGGAGGCCAGTATTTTTTTACTGAGCGGATTGACGATCTCTTTTTGAATCAGCCGTTTGAGCGGTCGCGCCCCAAACTGCGGGTCAAAACCCTGCTGTGCCAGGTAGCGCAAGGCATACTCACTGAAATCGATCGTGATACCCGCTTCGAGCAACATTTTTCGCAAGGCATTCAGTTGAATTTTTATGATCCCCATAATCTCTCTGCGCAACAGCGGATTAAACATGATGATCTCGTCTATACGGTTGAGCAGCTCGGGTCTAATGGTTTGTCTAAGCAGCAGCATGACTTCTTGTTTTGCTTTTTGCGCCGCCTTTTCTACATCGTTTTCTTCTTGCAACCCATCGAAGACATCCATAATAAGGTGGCTGCCGATATTAGAGGTCATTATGATGATCGTATTCCTGAAATTGACCACACGCCCCTTGCTATCGGTGAGCCTGCCGTCATCAAGTACTTGCAACAAAATATTCCACACATCCGGATGCGCTTTTTCGATCTCGTCAAGCAGCACTACGCTGTAGGGTTTGCGACGAACCGCCTCGGTAAGTTGCCCTCCTTCTTCGTAACCCACATAGCCCGGAGGGGCCCCGATAAGCCTGCTAACCGTATGCTTTTCTTGATACTCGCTCATATCGATACGCGTAAGCATGGCCTCGTCATCGAACAAAAGTTCAGCAAGTGCCTTGGCCAACTCGGTCTTTCCCACCCCGGTGGTACCCAAGAAAACAAAAGAGCCTATCGGCTTTTTTGGATCTTGCAACCCGGCCCTGCTTCTACGAATGGCATCGGCTACTGCTGCAATAGCCTCTTCTTGACCGACCACCCGCTGGTGCAATTGAGCTTCGAGATGCAGCAATTTATCTTTTTCTGACTGCAACATTCGGCTAACCGGAATACCGGTGGCCTTGGCCACGGTTTCTGCGATATCTTCGGCATCGACCTCTTCTTTTAATAACCTTTTCTCGGCCGTTTGACGCAGCTGCTCACTGAGCGCCTTGGTCTTTTCTTCTTGCTCCTTTATTTTTCCATAACGGATCTCCGCTACTTTTCCGTAATCTCCTTCGCGCTCGGCCCGCTCTGCCGTTTGGCGAAGTTGCTCAATGGTAGCCTTGGCCGATTGCAATTGCTCGACCAGTTCTTTTTCTTCGGTCCACTTTGCCTTGAGCGTATCGCGTTGTACGGCCAGGTTGGCCAACTCGGTACTTAGTTCCTTTAGTTTTGCCGCATCATTTTCTCTTTTGATGGCCTCACGTTCGATCTCGAGCTGACGGATCTGTCTTTCAAGGGTATCTAGCTCTTCGGGCATCGAATTCATTTCGAGCCGCAGCTTGGCAGCACTTTCGTCGATCAGGTCAATGGCCTTGTCGGGTAAGAAACGATCGGCAATATACCGATGCGATAGTTGTACCGCTGCGATAATAGCTTCGTCTTTGATTCGAACATGATGGTGCGTCTCGTAACGATCCTTGAGCCCTCGTAAAATAGAGATAGCATCTTCTTCGGAGGGCTCCTCGATCAAGACTTTTTGAAAACGCCTTTCCAGCGCCTTATCCTTTTCAAAATATTTCTGGTATTCGTTAAGGGTAGTCGCTCCCACGGCTCTCAGCTCTCCTCTGGCCAGCGCAGGCTTTAAGATGTTGGCGGCATCCATGGCGCCTTCTCCGCCACCCGCACCTACCAGGGTGTGGATCTCATCGATAAAAAGAATGATACTTCCGTCGGATTGCCCCACCTCTTTGACCACGGCCTTGAGTCTTTCTTCGAACTCTCCCTTGTATTTGGCACCTGCTATCAGTTGCCCCATGTCGAGTGCATAGATCAGCTTTGATTTGAGGTTCTCGGGCACGTCCCCATTGACGATCCGATGCGCGATTCCCTCTGCAATGGCGGTCTTACCCACCCCGGGTTCACCTACTAAAATGGGATTGTTTTTAGTGCGACGAGACAAAATATGCAGCGTTCTTCTGATTTCCTCATCCCGTCCGATGACCGGATCCAGTTTGCCACGGCGGGCTTCTTCGTTCAGATTACGTGCGTATTTTTCGAGTGCCTGAAACGATTGGCCCTGTGTAGAGGAGGTTACTTTCTCTCCCTTACGCAGTTCCTTGATGGCTGCCACCAACCCTTGCTCTGTTAATCCGGCGTTACGCAGCAATTTGGCAGTGGCATCGTTGCCTTGCACCAGGGCAAGCAAGAGATGCTCGGGAGTAATAAACTCGTCCTTAAAGGAATTGAGTACGGCCCCCGCCCGCAACACAACATTGTTGCCTTCGCGACTTATCTGTTGCGCCGGTTCTCCTTCGGTACGGGTCAACACATTCATCAACTCTTGCAGCTTGGCTTGCAGCAAATTGACCGTTACGTTGTTTTTCTTCAATAAATATTCGACGGGCGAATCGGCTTGTTCCAACAAAGCTTTTAATAAATGCTCTGTTTCGATCGACAAGTGACGGGCATTAAAGGCCAGTTGCTGGGCCTGCTGTATGACCTCGGCGGCCTTGATGGTAAAATTCGAGAGATTCATAATGATATGTAAGTTTTTAAGTTTGTATTTTTAATGGTCCGGTATACCGCCGCACACCAATAGTTCCACAAAAATCATTCAGCAAATGAAAACTTGCCTTTTACCAGAAAGTTTGTCATTTTTTAGCTTCCGTAACTGCACGAACGTCATGTGCGGGCTGATCTTTCTGCTACTATTGCAGGTGGCGACACCCCTCCGAGCACAGCAAGACTGGAGCGCCGTCAAAGCCAAAATGAATGCGAACACCAAACAACTCGATGAGGAGTTTGTCTTTTTGCTGTCCAATGCCGATAGCACGCTCCTGCTGATGGAGACCAAGACCTTTACCACCAAATCGCAGGTGCCCATTTTTATGAGTAGCCAGTGGCTGACCGCCGCCTTGTTATTTAAACTGGCCGAAGAGGGAAAGCTGTCCATCGACGATCCAGTTCAAAAATACTTGCCTGCTTTTGGAAAATATTTTAAAGGCTACATTACGATTCGTCATTGTCTGAGTCAAATGACGGGCATCGAACCAAAGGATAAGATGCATGCATTGGGGCAACGAAAAAAATACAGCTCGCTAGAAGAGGAGGTCAACGACCTGGTAATGCTCAACATTCGTGCAAAGCCAGGAACGGAGTGCTGGTATAGCGCATCGGTGGGCACTCAGATTGCAGGCCGGGTGGCAGAGGTGGTGACCAAGAAAAAATTTGACATCCTGATTAAATCAAAATTGTTGACACCGTTGGGAATGCGGCGCACCACCTTTACCGATCTGGAGGGTGGCGCACTGGATCCTTCTTCAGGAGCGCAATCTACGGCAGAAGATTACCTTAAGTTCTTACGCATGCTGCTCCACCATGGAAAGGTAAACCAGCAGCCTTTTTTGAGTGAAGCTTCTGTCGATGCCTTGTTGCAACTACAGGCCCCTGCTGCCAAAGTGGTCTACAGCCCTTTTAAGGATAAATCGTTCGGCTATGCGCACGGAGCATGGGTCGTAGCGGAGCAAAACGGCCTTGCTACCGCTCTATGCATGCCCGGGCTCCAGGGTGGTTGGGCCATGATAGATCGCTGCAGGGACTATGCCTACCTGGTCTTAACCAAAAATAAACTGGGACAAGACAAATCCGACCTACACCTCGAAATGAAAGCGCTCATCGACCGCCAATGGAACGATCAGTGTCATTAATATTTTTTTATTGTCGCGCACCGCTGAACATACCCGATTGATCAAAGAAAGATCCCAACAACTGGGCTTTTCGTACTGCGGAATTGCAAAGGCCATGCCCTTAGACGAAGATGCCCGTCGACTGGAAAGATGGCTTCAACAAGGGTTGCATGGCAAGATGGGATATATGGAGAATCACTTCGACCTGCGCATCGATCCGGCCAAGCTGGTGCCCGGAGCTCGCTCTGTAATTACCCTGCTTCTGAATTACTTTCCGCAAGAGTGGCAAAGCCATCAAGCGCCCAAAGTCGCTTCGTATGCCTTTGGAAAGGACTATCACCGGGTAATCAAGACAAAACTGCAACAGCTGCTCTTCGAACTACAAGAGAAGATCGGTGCTATTAACGGTCGTGGCTTTGTCGATTCGGCTCCGGTACTTGAACGAAGCTGGGCTCAGCGCAGCGGGCTTGGCTGGGTCGGTAAAAACGGAAACCTTATTACCAAAAAAAACGGATCGTTCTTTTTTATTGCAACGCTCATTACCGATCTCTCGCTTGACTACGACGATCCCTTCGCCTATGACTACTGTGGCACTTGTACCCGTTGCATCGATGCCTGCCCTACCGAAGCCATCTTGCCCGATAAGACCATTGCGGCCAATCAATGTATTTCGTATTACACCATCGAACTCAAAGACCAGTTGCTGCCGCGCGAAGCCCAAGGCAAAATGGATGGATGGATGTTCGGCTGTGATACCTGTCAGAGCGTTTGCCCCTGGAACCGGTTCAGCACCCCCACTCGCGAAACCGATCTTGAACCCCTGGACGCGATCTTGAACCTGAGCACCCGCGAGTGGATGGATATGACCGAAGAGAATTTTAAAAAAACATTCAAGGACTCTCCCCTGATGCGTCCGGGATACAGAGGAATCATGCGGAACCTTCAGTTCATACGTTCGTCCGACTGAGCTTGTTGTTGCAGTTGTTTTAATCCACGCTCCATAACACTACCGAACTTTCTTTCCAACAACAGGCTCGAGAATCGTTCCCAGGGGTACCAATCAAAATAAAAGTTCATATACCACTGTACCGTAACAGGACCTGAGGCATTCCTACCCACCAAACGAAAACCCATATCGCCATCAATGGAGGCGGTTTGCAGTCCTTGTATCCGTATGGTACTGTCGGTGCGTTCCTGAATAGAAAGCAAATGACCATCGGGCAATTGGATACCGACCGCCTGGTTCTCTTTTACAACAATGGGCAAACTATCCGCGCCAGGAAACCACTGCTTCCACCGAAGCGGGTCGGCAAGCAGCGCATAGACCGCTTCGCGGGGCGCTTGAATATCGACGGCCCTTGAGACCAGTACGCGGCCAGGAAAGAAAAGACCGATACCGGTTATCAGCAGAAAAAGTAAGAAAACACTCAACAAGAAAAAAAGGAGCGCACGCATGATTACATAATTTTACTCCCAGCGAAGCAGACGAGACAATAAGGCATAGACCAGCAGCATCCACAGCAGTAGTATGCCAAATTCCTTGCCGCAGTCGAGCCACCCCAGCCCTTCGAAAGAGATCTTTCGAATGGCATCATTGAATTGCTTCAGGGGCATGACCTCACATACTTTTTGCAACCAAAGCGGAAAGACCTCGACCGAAAAGAACGTGCCGGAAAGTAACATCTGGGGCAATGCAAAAAGATTGATCAGTAGCGGAATGGTGGCATCGGTCTTTGCAATACTGCTAAAGATCAATCCGATGCCCATCAACAGCAATAACATAAGAATGGTAAACGAAATAATCTGAACCACGCTAAGCCACCCACTCTGTAACGTAAAATCAAGTACCCAATGACCAAAAAGCAATAAGACCAATACGCTCAATAACTGAAACGAAAGACGCCCAATGCCGATGCCAATCAAAATATTGATCCGGTGCACCGGAGTGGCAAAAAAGCGTTTGAGTACTCCCTGTTCGCGCAGCCCGTAAAACGTAAAGGCAATGCCGAATAAAGTAGAGAATAAGATCGAAAAGCCAAGTTGCCCGGGCAATACGAAATCGATAGGAAGGTATTTTCTTACCTCACGTATAACAGGTCGTTCGATCGAAACGTTGCCAGCCGGCAGGGAGGCAGCCAACTGACGTAGTCGGATATAATCGAGCAGACTCAAAAAGGGTCCAATGGTGGGGCCACTGGCCGTAGTGGAAAAGAATTGAACCCGCACCCTGCCCGATGCAGTACCGGAAACTAATCCGGTATCGGGAGCAAGAGCGGCATCGACAGCAGGGGTTGTACCAACAGCCGGTTCTGCCGTGAGCAGTAACGTGCCCGTTAGTTTTCCTTTAATGAGTTCTTTTTGAAGTTGGGCACTGTCGGAGAAACGCATCAGCTTGATCGAGGGATTTTGTTCTATGGCGCGATAAAATGCATTCGAAGTATCCGAACCGGCCAGTAAGGCGATCTTGTAACTGGTCGTAACACCCGAACCAAAGGCAGAGAAGATCAATACAAAAACGATAGGAAATATGATGCTAAATACGATGGCGATCGGGTTGGCAAAGATGGCCCTGAATCCGGCCCTTGTCATGGCCGAGAGTGCGACCCATTGGCTATACGAAGAGGCAGCTTGTTTCGACATGCTTACAAATGTATTTTAATTTCGTCATCTTTGCGCTTTATGGCTATTGCCTATTTGCTTATTGGCGCCAACCTGGGCGATCGAAGAATACAATTACAACAAGCGGTTACGCTCATAGGCCGGCAAGCAGGCCCGGTGACCGGTATGTCTTCGCTCTACGAAACGGCCCCCTGGGGCAAAACCGATCAGCCCGCTTTTTTAAACCAGGCCCTTTGTATTACGACCTCGCTTTCACCGCAGGAGTTACTCGAAACACTGCTGCGCATCGAACAACAACTAGGAAGAATTCGGACAGAAAAATACGGACCGCGTACCATCGATATCGATATCCTGCTCTATGACCAGAGCTGCGTGCAAGAAGAACATTTGATTATTCCCCATCCCGAACTACCCCGCCGGCGCTTTGCCTTATTGCCTTTGGCAGAGATCGCCCCAGGGTACGAACATCCGATATTGCTTGCTACCATAGACCACCTTTTACTGCAATGCCCCGATCTTGGCCAGGCCACCAAAGTCGAGTGACTTTTCCACAAAACCAATACGACTTCGACGCCCCTAACGATTTAAAGTATCTTGCAACCCTAGCCATGCAGTATCAATTTATAACGATCGAAGGTAATATTGGCGCAGGAAAGACCACGTTGGCGCAACTGCTGAGCCGGCATTTCAAATCGAGGCTGATCTTAGAAGAATTCGCCGAGAATCCCTTTTTGCCCAAATTTTACGAAAACCCAGGGCAATATGCTTTTCCGGTTGAGCTCTTTTTTATGGCAGAGCGTTATAAACAACTCAAAGACCTCTTGCAGCAACAAGACCTGTTCAAAGAGCTGACCATCTCGGATTATCTTTTTACCAAATGCCTGCTCTTTGCAAAAGTGACCCTTCCGGAAGATGAGTTTCGACTTTATCAGCGGCTATTCGACATTATTCACCAACAACTGCTGCAACCCGATCTGCTGATCTACTTACAAGCGCCCGTTTCTACCTTGCAAGAAAATATCCGCAAACGCAACCGCCCTTACGAGCAAAATATTCCCGACACCTATCTCGAGCAACTGCAAGAGACGTACGGCAGTTATATACGCGAGCAAGCCACCCGCACCTTGATAGTTGATGTAACGCAGGCAGACTTTTTACACAACGACCATCACTTGCAAGCCATAATCGATGCGATCGAAAAAGATTACCCGGTCGGTCTTCACCATATACAACTACCATGAGCACCGCCGCCAACCGTTCTCCCTTTTTTAAACAGATCATCAATAAGGAATTCACGCTGTTTATCGTGGCCCGCATCTTATTTATTGCCGGATTGCGCATGACACCCGTACTGTTAGGGTGGAGGCTCTACGAGATCACGGGCAGTAAACTGGCCCTGGGCATGCTGGGTCTTTCCGAGGTGATCCCTGCCATTGCTTTGGCACTGCCGGCCGGTGTTCGGGTCGATAAAAGTAACAAACAACGCTTGTTAACCATTTGCATGACGCTCTATTTGCTATTGATGATGGCACTAGCCGTGGTAACTTCGGAGTGGATGCGCTTGCAATACACGACCAAGACCATCGAGTGGAGCATCTATGCGATCATGGCGGCCACCGGAGCGGTCCGCGCGTATTCGGGGGCAGGGTTCAACGCATTTTTGGCACAGCTTGTTCCTGCCGACACATTGGTTAAAGCTGCCTCCATTAACAGTATGATCTGGCTGCTGGCCGCCGTTACCGGACCCGCGTTGGCCGGACTGCTGATGGGATACACCAACATTACCATTGCATTTATTCCGGTACTGGTCCTTAACCTTATTGCCATCTTTCTTTTTATGCAAATTGCCCCCAAGCCCATTAGCTGGCAAGGCAGTTCACGCACCTGGGAAGGCGTGCTCGAGGGGGTTCGCTTCGTATGGCGACAGAAAGCCCTTTTTGGTGCCATGAGCCTGGATATGTTCGCCGTACTTTTCGGAGGAGCCGTAGCACTATTGCCTGCATTTGCCAATGACATTTTAAAGGTGGGCCCACAAGGGCTGGGTTGGTTAGTGGCGGCCACCTATCTTGGTAATTTCATGGCCATTGCCTGGTTAACGCGGTACCCGCTACAAAAAAAACAAGGCAAAAAATTGCTCTTCTCTATAGCCGGTTTCGGTGTTTGCATCTTGCTATTTGCCCTATCCTCTAATTTTTGGCTCAGCTTTTTTGCTTTATTGGTATCGGGTCTCTTTGATGGGGTAAGCGTAATTATTCGAGGCACCGTCGTTCAACTCTTTGTACCCGATGATATGCGGGGAAGGGTCTCTGCCGTCAACTCGATGTTCATCAATTCGTCGAACGAATTAGGTCAGTTCGAAAGCGGTGTGGCCGCCGCTGCAATGGGGCTTGTTCCTTCTGTTATTTTTGGAGGATGTATGACCCTGCTGATCACGGCCATTACCTGGATCAAAGCACCGACCCTGCGAAAGTTTGAATACTAACTACACGGCCTTGCATTGGAGGCGTTGGAGGCCTTCAACGGCCCAAACGGACCCAACAAGGGAAGCATTCAAATGGGCTACTCAGCGAACCGGAATCGTTTGCATGAGCCTTTCCAACACATAATAGGTGATAGGGCAAAAGCTGCTGTTCTTTTTGGTCAGTGCGGCCCTTTTGACCAAGACATCTTCGTCGGTATACGGAAAGCGACTGCAATCGGAGGGGCGACTGTCATAGATACTACACCGATTATCGGCCCCCAAGAAGGGACAGGGCAAAGAACGGGTCACATAATCCCCATCCTCATCTACGCGCAAATAGGTCTCAATAAAAACACTTTCTTTTAGTTTAAGGAGGCGACTGATCCTTTTTATATCGGGTGTCTTGAATCGCGGAGAGTAGCCCTTGCAACAATTGGCGCACTGCAGACAGTCAATTTTGTCAAAGGCTTCTTGATGAAGTGCCGATTGATGTTTCAACACCAGCTGCAAGGGTACCTTGTTCAGGAATTGTCCGTAGCGTTTTTGGCGATCGGCAGCTTTTTTTTCCCAGTTGTGCAAGAGTTCATCCGGCATACTGCAAAGAAATGAACTTAACGGCTTTTCCCCAATTTGATCTGTTTGGCGCTTTGTGTGCGACCATGGCCGTACCTTTGCAACCTACCTTTTTAACCTTGTATTTTTATGAATTTGCTCACGTTGCAATCCCATGAATTTAGTGTTCGACACAACGGCTCTGCCGCCCAAGAAAAAGAGATGTTACAGACAGTGGGCGAACCACAACTTTCTTCGCTGATCGACAAGACCGTACCGGGATCCATTCGTATGAACAGGGCACTACAGGTTCCTGAAGCCCTTAGTGAGCACCAGTATTTGCAACACATTCAAGAGACTGGAAAATTAAACCAGGTCTGGAAGAATTTTATAGGGCAAGGCTACTACCCCACCATTACCCCATCGGTGATTTTACGCAACATCTTCGAAAATCCGGGATGGTATACCCAGTATACTCCTTATCAGGCCGAGATTGCACAGGGAAGATTGGAGAGTCTGCTTAACTATCAAACCATGGTCAGCGATCTGACCGGTCTGCCGATCGCCAACGCCTCGTTACTAGACGAAGCTACGGCTGCTGCAGAGGCCATGACCATGTTGTTTAATACGCTTAACCGGCAAGACCATATTGAGCGACCCAAATTTTTTGTTGATGCGGAGTGTTTTCCGCAAACCATCGACCTGTTACGCACCCGTGCCCTTCCTGTTCAGATCGAGCTCGTAGTCGGCCACTATCAGCAAGTCGTAATAGACAAGACCTTCTTTGGTGCCATCGTTCAATATCCCAATAACAAAGGATCCGTAGAAGATTACAGTGCCTTTATACATCAGGTACACCAGCAAGGAGCCTATGTGATCATGGCCACCGATCTGCTGGCACTGACCTTGCTTTCTTCGCCGGGCTCGCTGGGGGCCGATGTAGCCATAGGATCCAGTCAACGCTTTGGTATCCCGTTGGGCTATGGCGGACCGCATGCGGCCTTTTTCGCTGCCAAAGACGAATTTAAACGAAGTATTCCGGGACGCATCATTGGCATCAGCATCGATGCCAAAGGAAACAGGGCATTACGAATGGCCTTGCAAACGCGCGAACAACATATAAAACGCGAAAAAGCGACGTCGAATATATGCACTGCGCAGGCCTTGCTGGCTAACATGGCAGCCATGTATGCGGTGTACCACGGCCCTGATGGACTAAAGCGTATCGCCCTGCGCGTTGCAGGTTTTACCCAAGCGCTTGCCAATGCGCTTCAAAAAGGGGGACATACCTTATCATCTTCGCATTACTTCGACACCATCGTGATCGCCACCCGACAATTGGCCGCTATCAAAGCCAAGGCCGAGGCGCATCGATTTAATTTTCGCTACCTGGACGCTGGTCATATTGGCATTACACTTGATGAGACAACCGATGTAGCTACCCTCGAAGCCATCGCCGCTTGCTTTGACGTAAATCTTCCCGCTCTCACTTCTATCGACGAAAGTAGCGCCTGCCAGGCCATCCCTTTGTCACTGCGCAGACAAGATGATTTTCTTACGCATCCTGTCTTTAATACGCACCGCAGCGAAAGTCAGATGATGCGTTACATTAAACAACTGGAGAACCGCGATCTTTCTCTCAACACATCGATGATCTCATTGGGCAGTTGTACCATGAAGCTCAATGCAGCTACCGAAATGATGCCGCTCAGCTGGCCCGAATGGAGCAGCATTCATCCTTTTGCCCCAGCAAATCAAGCCAAGGGTTATCAGTATGTAATCGATCAACTTAGCGCTTACTTGTGCGATATTACTGCCTTTGATGCCTGCAGCATGCAACCCAACAGCGGTGCGCAGGGAGAATATGCCGGATTGCTGACCATACGAGCTTTTCACCTGGCCAATGGCGAACCGCAACGCAAGGTGATGTTGATTCCGATCTCGGCGCATGGCACCAACCCCGCCTCGGCTGTCATGGCCGGTATGAAAGTGGTAGTGGTCAAAGCCCTCGACAACGGTTATATCGACATGGACGATCTCCAAGCCAAAGCTGTCCAATACAGCAAGGAATTGGCTGGTATCATGATTACCTACCCCAGCACCTATGGGGTATACGAAGAGACGGTCAAGGATATTACCGGCATCATTCATCAACACGGCGGACAAGTGTACATGGACGGTGCCAATATGAACGCACAAGTGGGTCTTACTGCTCCCGGTCTGATCGGTGCCGACGTTTGCCACCTGAATCTTCATAAGACTTTTGCCATTCCACACGGCGGTGGTGGCCCCGGCATGGGACCCATTTGCGTCAAAGCCCATTTGGCCCCTTACCTGCCTGGCCATACACACCAAGGCAGTTCCTCGGCCGTATCGGCAGCTCCCTTTGGATCTGCGTCTATCTTACTGATCTCTTATGCTTACATACGCATGCTTGGACCTAACGGGCTGCGGGCCGCAACGGAGTATGCGATCTTGAACGCGAACTATATGCGGGCCAGACTCGAAGGGCATTTTGATATCTTATATACCAACCAAAGTGGTCAATGCGCCCATGAATTTATCGTTGACTTGCGTCCTTTTAAAAAGACGGCCGAGATCGAAGCCGAAGATGTGGCCAAGCGATTGATCGATTATGGTTTTCATGCGCCGACCATGAGCTTTCCGGTTGCCGGAACCATCATGATCGAACCTACCGAAAGTGAAGACAAGGCCGAACTGGATCGTTTTTGTGATGCGATGATCTCGATCAGAAACGAGATCCGTGCCATCGAAGAGGGAAAGGCCGATAAAAAGGATAACCCGCTAAAAAATGCACCGCATACACAGCAAACAGTGATGGCCGACCAATGGTCGCATCCGTACTCTCGCCAAGAAGCTGCCTATCCCCTCTATTACGTAACGCATAATAAATTCTGGCCCTCGGTTGCGAGAGTCAACAATACGCACGGCGACAGAAATTTGGTCTGCACCTGCGAACCGGTCGCTTCGTATGCCGATCAGGCTTGATCGGATCGTAGCAGCGATCAGCGAAACTGCTGTTGGTAACGTTGCGCCACCACTGGCCAATTGATGAGTGACCACCAAGCGGTGATATAGTCGGCCCTTCGGTTTTGATAACGCAGGTAGTAGGCGTGTTCCCACACATCGAGACCCAGCAGGGGAACACCCTTAAGCGCAGCAACGTTCATGAAAGGATTGTCTTGATTAGGGGTAGACCCGATCTGCAAGGTGGCATCTGGTGCCAATATCAACCAAGCCCACCCGCTGCCAAAACGCCCCTTGGCCACTTCGGTAAACTGGTCCTTGAATTGCTGGAAAGAGCCGAACTTTTTTTCGATCGCCGTGGCCAGCACTCCGTCGGGCCTGTTGTTTGCCGCGTCTTGGGGGGCACGAAGCGATTGCCAGAATAATTCATGATTATAGTGACCCCCGGCATTATTGCGCATCTTTTCCGAAAAATTCGAAATCTGTGTCAACAAGGCTACAAGTGATGTAGTGGTCT
>CAZZLP010000015.1:0-15534 GCA_964654705.1 uncultured Chitinophaga sp. | reverse complement strand
AGACGTACAAATCACCGCGTACAATGTAAAGACAAAAGAAAAAGGCGTCGTAATGAAAGATGCCGTTATTACCAAGACCGCCAAAGGTGCCTATATGGCCCAGGGAAACGATGGTAAAGGAAATAAGCTCACTACCCTGATGGGAGAAGAAAAAGCAATGGCCGCCATCAAGGCCGGCGTTGCCAAGCAAGGTTGGTAAACGAACGCTTTCACCATAAAAGAGGCAAGGCTACCGCAGCGTTGCCTCTTTTTTTTGCAGGTATTTCCAAAGGGAATCCAAGAATCGGTGCACCTCTTTCATATTCCTCATTTGTCCGATAAGCAGCAAGAAGTTTCTGCCGTTTTGTTTTAACTGCCCCTTGGAGGTCTGCGTTTGCAGGTACTCGATGATACCCTTATAGATCGCCGAATCAAAATAGGGAGAGTCAGGACGATTAATAAAAAAGCATCGGAGTAACTCGTCTTTCAAACTCATTTTTTCGAAACCCAGCTGTACGGCCAGCTTTCGGCAAAGTACGGTAGTAAACAGATCCTCGACCGGTACGGGTAGTGGCCCAAAACGGTCGACCATCTCCGATCGCATATCATCGAGCTCTACTTCGGTCTCGCTACTATCGAGTCTTTGGTAAAGCGAGAGCCTTTCGGTGATACTCGATACATAGTCGTCGGGAATCAGAATCTCCAGGTCAGTATCGATGGTACAATCCTGAACAAAGTCGTCTTGCCTTGCGATCTCTTCTTTAAATAACTCTTTAAAGTCTTTTCGTTTTAATTCGCGAATGGCCTCTTCTAAGATTTTCTGATACATCTCAAATCCGATCTCTGCCATAAACCCGCTTTGCTCTCCGCCCAACAAATTACCTGCCCCCCGAATATCCAAGTCGCGCATGGCAATCTGAAAACCACTGCCGAGTTCACTGTGCTGTTCGAGGGTCTGTAATCGTCTTCTTGAATCATTGGGCAGCGTGCTCATGGGAGGGGCCAGTAAATAACAGAATGCTTTTTTATTGCTGCGCCCTACCCTTCCACGCAGCTGGTGCAGGTCAGAAAGCCCGAACTGATGGGCATTGTTGACGATGATGGTATTGACATTGGGAATATCCACCCCGCTCTCTACGATATTGGTACAAACCAACACATCGTACTTGCGATCGATAAAATCCAAAATTCGTTGTTCGAGCACATGCCCCTCCATCTGCCCATGGGCGTATCCCACTTGTAGGTCCGGACAAAGCCCCTGAATAATACCGGCCATTTCTGGCAATCCGGCCACCCGATTGTAAATAAAGAAGACCTGACCGCCTCTTTCAGATTCAAAATAGATCGCCTCACGCAACGCATCTTCGTTATAGACCAACACTTCTGTTTGTATCGGTTGTCGGTTAGAGGGGGGTGTATTGATGATGCTCAGGTCGCGGGCACCCATCAGCGAGAACTGCAACGTACGCGGTATGGGCGTTGCGGTCAGGGTAAGACAGTCCACTACGGTACGAAGTTCCTTGATCTTCTCTTTGTGGGCTACCCCGAACTTTTGTTCTTCGTCAATGACCAACAGTCCCAGGTCCTTGAATTGAACGTCTTTGCCTAGCAACCCGTGCGTTCCTATAATAATATCGATCTTTCCTTCCTTTAATAGCTGCAGCGTTTGTTTTTTTTCTTTGGTGGTCTTAAATCGATTGATATAATCGACCGTTATCGGAAAATCCTTAAGTCGCTCGCTGAATGTCTTATAATGCTGAAAGGCCAGGATCGTTGTAGGTACCAGCACCGCGGCTTGCTTGCCATCCACACAGGTCTTAAAGGCCGCGCGAATGGCGACCTCCGTCTTTCCAAAACCTACATCGCCACAGACCAGCCGGTCCATCGGCGAAGCCGATTCCATGTCTTTTTTTACATCGGCCGTGGCGCGACTTTGATCGGGCGTATCCTCATAGATAAAAGAAGCCTCCAGCTCGTGTTGCAAATAATTATCGGGAGAGTGACTGAACCCCTGCTGCGCTTTTCTTCTGGCATAGAGACCAATCAGGTCTACCGCGATTTCTTTAACGCGCGTCTTGGTCTTTTCTTTTAACCGGTTCCAAACATCGGTACCCAGCTTGTTGATCTTGGGTACCGTGCCTTCTTTACCCGAAAACTTGGCGATCTTATGAAGGCTGTTGATGTTGACGTACAAGATATCCGAATCACGATAGACCAACCGCACTGCCTCTTGCCAGCGGCCGGCCACTTCGATCTTTTGTAACCCGCTAAAGACACCGACGCCATGATCGATATGGGTCACAAAATCACCGGGCTGCAATTCGCGCAAGGTACGAAGGGTAAGGGCCTTGTTCTTACTATAAGCCTGCTTGACCTTGTACTTGTGGTACCGCTGAAATAGCTGATGATCGGTGTAGCATACCAGTTGTTGATCATGATCAATAAAGCCTTCGTGGATAGCCTGGGTATGCGGATGAAAGACCACTCCGGCAGCCAGGTCATCAAAAATAGATTGAAGCCGCTCGAGCTGTCTGGCACTGTCCGAGAAAATATGAACCTGGTATTTTTTCGCCTCCCAGTTCCTCAGGTCCTGGATCAGTCGCTCAAATTGCCGGTTAAAGGCAGGTTGCTCTTTGGTGTTGTATTCAATGATCAAAGCAGCTCCTGTATCGCTGTGCAAATAATCTTGCTCATGACCTTGTCGCTGGTCTTGCCAAGACCCTCCCCAACCGATCAGATGACGAGTTGCAAAAGCGTTGCGAAGTAACTCGGCTCCCATGATCCGCTCGTCGCTTACGGATAACATCCATTTTTCTTCGCCCTCTTCGGGCATAGTAGCAGCAGAGGGATGCGCCTTCATCATCTTAAAAAACTGTTCAGACGCCTCTTTGTTATCGGCGAGACGATCAATACAGAACTGGTAATCCTGTATCCATAGTAACGTGTTAGCTGGCAAAAATTCGAGCAAAGAGATCTGTTTTGCCCCAGTCTCTTGGGTATTATCGATACGCGGAATAATGCTGACCTGCGAAAGCTTGCGTTCGCTTAGCTGTGTCTCGGGGTCTACGATACGAATGGAATCCACCTCGTGCCCGAAGAGCTCGATCCGATAAGGCTTGTCATTGCCGACCGAATAGATATCGAGAATACCGCCGCGAATGGCGAACTGTCCGGGTTCGTAAACAAAATCGACCCTTTCGAAATCATAGTCACTAAGTTGTAGCAGCAGCGCGGGCACATCGAGCGTAGCGCCGGTCTTTATAGAAATGATGCGAGCAGAAAGCAACTCGGGCACCACCACTTTCTCTGCCAGGGCCTCGGGATAACTGACCAATATTTTTTTTCGAATACCACCGGCTGTATCGACCCTTTCGGCCAACCGGGTCAGGGCTTCGGTCCTGAGCATGACATGCGAAGAATTGAGCAACTGAAAGTTCTTGGCATTCTTGAAAGAAGAAGGAAAATAAAAACAATCCAACGCTTGAGTGATACTTTCGAGCGAGTTGTGAAAATATGCCGCCTCTTCTGCGTCGTTACAGATTATCAAATGATTATAGCCAACCAGGGATTCTTCTTGCAAAGCGGCCGCCAGCACAAAGGCGGCCGAGGAACCCTGCAGCCCCTGCAGAAGGGTGGTTTGAGGAGCAGGCATAACAAGCCTTTCCGTCAACTGAAAATGACGGGGGCTGTTTTTGTACGCGATCAACAAATCCTGAACAACCATGTCTGCGAGCCGCAAAGATAGCCCGATTATTTTATTATCTTTAGTTCAAACAAGTCTATGGCACTGTTACCTTGGCAAAAAGGCGTCATCATCAAGACAGAAGATTGCAGTTCTTCTACCCGTCGCTTCTGGATCCAGCTGCCCGAGCTGGATCGATTTGATTTTAAACCCGGACAGTTCGTGACCCTCGATCTGCCCATTCATGAAAAACCCAACAAACGCTGGCGCAGTTATTCGATCGCCTCGTGGCCCGATGGCACCAATGTGTTTGAACTCGTAATCGTAAAGGTAGAGAATGGGTTGGGCACCACTTATCTTTTTAACGAAGCCAGTGTAGGCACCGAGCTTACCCTTCGGGGAGCCCTCGGCGTATTTACCATGCCCGAAACACTCGACAAAGAACTACTGCTTATTTGCACCGGAACGGGCATTGCGCCGTTTCGAAGCATGGTGCATCACCTCGCCAATCACCAGCTCCCCTTTCACCGCGTGCATCTGATCTTTGGGGCACGTACGCAGGCCGATCTGTTGTATTACGACGAATTAAAGGCACTCGAACAACAGCTGACGGGATTTCATTACCACCCAACCCTGTCTCGCGAAACTTGGAGTGGCAGAAGCGGCTATGTACATGCCGTTTACAAAGAGATCTGCGAGTCTCGCCCGCCCGCACACTTTTATCTCTGTGGCTGGAAGAACATGATCGACGAGGCCATCACCACCATCAAGGAAATGGGGTACGACCGCAAGAGCATCCACCAAGAGATCTACGGATAAAACAACCGATTGTCGCTACCTTTGGCACAATAATTTTTAACAATTGCTGCCATGCCAGTCAAGACCATCATCGAGCCGTTTCGGATCAAATCGGTAGAGCCCATCTATTTTAATACTAAAGAAGAGCGCAGCAAGATCTTACACCAAGCGCATTACAATGTGTTTACCATTGCCTCTCGCCAGGTACTGATCGATCTGCTTACCGACAGCGGGACCTCTGCCATGAGCAGCCGCCAGTGGGCAGGCATTATGGAAGGTGATGAATCGTATGCGGGAAGCCCCAGCTTTTACCGGTTTGAAACCATGGTAAAGCGTATTACCCTCATGCCCTTTGTAATCCCTACCCATCAGGGAAGGGCCTCCGAGAAGATCCTCTTTTCGGTGGTGGGTGGTCAAGGAAAATATTTTATCAGCAATACCCTGTTTGATACCACCAGGGCCAATATAGAATTCTCCGGAGCGGAAGGCATCGACCTGATCTGCGAAGAAGGAAGAGATCCGTTGGTGCCCGCTCCGTTTAAAGGAAATATGAACGTAGCGGCTCTGGAGCCGGCGATCATCGAGAAGGGTGCTGCCAACATTCCCATGGTCATAATGACCGTTACCAATAACTCAGGAGGCGGACAACCCGTCAGCATGGCTAATCTAAAGGCAGTGAGCGCCATTTGTAAAAAACATGGTATCCCGCTTTTTATCGATGCTTGTCGCTTTGCCGAGAATGCCTATTTTATTAAGAAAAGAGAGACCGGTTATGCCGATCGCACCATTGAGTCGATCGCGCAAGAAATGTTCTCGTATGCGCAGGGTTGTACCATGAGCGCCAAAAAAGATGCCTTTGCCAATATCGGTGGATTTTTAGCCATGCACGACGAAAAACTGGCCATGGAATGCCGTAATCTGCTAATCATTACCGAGGGGTTTCCTACCTATGGAGGGCTGGCCGGCAGAGACCTTGAAGCCATCGCCATTGGCCTCGAGGAGGTCATGGAAGAAAACTATCTGCAATACCGTATTCGCAGTATGGAGTACCTGACCGAAAAACTAATGGCCGCCGGCGTACCGGTCATGCAACCCGCCGGAGGGCATGCCGTCTATCTTGACGCCAAAGCATTTTTGCCCCATATTCCGGTCGACCAGTACCCCGGGCAAGCGCTGGTTTGCGCTCTTTACACGGAGGGGGGTATTCGTACCGTAGAGATCGGATCGCTCATGTTCGGCAAATACGATGTACATGGAAAACTCGTTCCCGCCCCGCTGGAGTTGGTACGTCTGGCCATACCGCGGCGGGTCTATACCCAGAGTCATATTGACTATGTAGCAGAGGTGATCATCGAAGTCCATCAAAAAAGAAACGAAATAAAAGGACTTCGCATTACCGAAGAAGCCCCTTTACTTCGTCACTTTACCGCTAAGCTTGCGCCCTTGTAAGGTTCAGTAGCAAACCAACCTTTTTCAAAGCGAACTTGCGCTGCTTCGTAGCAGCAGTTAGTATTATTTAGTAGCTGTAATCAGTACCGCCATGGTAGTGGCCACCGCCATGATCTTGGTAAAGATGTTATCCCAGTTTACCTTCTTTTCTTCGCCTTTGACCTTTTCTTCTTTATTGGTAAGCGAAACGATGGCACCGGGCCTTACCACAGGATATTTTCTAAAGAACAATAATACTTTTCGGGTTGCCCGTACGCTACCATCAGGATAAGAAACGGTCACACTCCGTTTATCGGCACGGGTGGCAAAACCACCAGCGTACTCTTTAATGTACCAGCCGGCGTTACGCGAAGACACATAGATAAAACTAGAGATGGAATTAAGCCGCAACGAGTCGGTCCTGACCCCTGCATTAATCAGATCGGCCTGACGAGTTCCCAGCACGCGAACACCCACCGTATTTTGGTAAGCGGGAATGTTGATGGTATCGCCGGCCAAAAGTACCGGATCAAAGCGAAGCGATCCTTTTCGCTGAAGGGCCCTGGCCAGATCGATCCCGATGAGTCCTTTTTTATCGAAAGGACGAATCAGCATAGCGTGACGCTTGTCGGCGAGGGGGTTGAGCCCGCCGGCCTGCTCCAACACATCACTCAGGTGAACTTGTTTGGCCTCGAGCGCATAGACCCCGGGATATCGCACCTGGCCTTTAAGCAGAATGGTCCTTTCCAAATTGAACATAGGAAAATCACGAACGACCACCTTATCGAAAGGCATCAGCGTAAATGAAGCCGTGGGTGCCACTACATTGTAAGCCGTGTCGACCACCAGCTCAAAACGGGTAAACCCGGAGCCATTATCACCGTATCCCAATCTAAATACATCCAACCGGGCCGGAGTGGCAGAGCGGGTAAATCCACCGGCCATCTTGATCAGTTCAGGAATGGTCAAACTAGGACTGTAAAGAGTGGTCAGCGTATCTTTTACTGAACCTTTTATTGAAACGGTCGATCCAAGTACAAAGGTTTTCTTATCGTAGACAATCAATTTATCGCCGGCCTGCATCTTAAATCCGGCAGGTTTTGTCAGATCAACGGTAAAGTATTCTACTTTTCCGGGCGACATTAAATCGCGGCGCATTACCTGGGCCTGCTCGAGCGCAGAAGGCAAGAGACCTCCCGCCAGCTCTACGATATCTGACAAAGGAACTTGCTCTCCAAAAGGCACAGGACGAGACAAAGGAGCGCGCACCGAACCTACCACTTCGATCAGATCTTGATTTGCATAGAGGGCTTTATTGAATACTTGCACACGGTCACGAGGTTCCAACACAAAACTGCCGGCATCGGCAGCGGATATTTTGATGATCTTGACCGTACTATCACGTTGCAATCGCTCTACGAAGAAGAAATCATTTTTTGCCTCTGGCATGAGTTGCACTTTTGTAATCAGGGCACTTAAGCGCATGTCTTTTTGCAGCTCGTAACGACCGGGATAAAAAACAGCGCCTTCAATTTCTGTATAGCGTTCAAGGGGCCGAGTGTTCTCCCTGACCCGCACAATATCTCCATCTAGCAAAAGAGCCGACTGCTTACCATTCAAGATATCGGATAGCTTATACTCCAACAGCACCACCGAATCGGCTTGGTTACGCTCGACCTGTACAAACTCTACGTAGGTATTATAGTTAATACCTCCGGCAAAACCGAATAACTCCTGTAATCCTTCTTTGCCGGTCAGCTCATATTTCATGGGGCGCTTTACGGCGCCTTCGAGCGTTACGATCCGCTGGGCCATGGGCACAAAAAGGATATCGTTTTGCTGAATGTCAAATTCAAATTGCGTTGCAGGATTGCTCAAAAAGGCATAGACATCGATCTTCTTTCTGCTTTTTCCTCTAATAAGCTCTATGGCACGAACCGACCCCTGCATACTGGGGCCTCCGGCCACGGCCAGTGCATTAAAGGCCGTGTTGAGTGCAGACATATTGAAACTTCCGCGCAAATTGGTCTCTCCAAAAACGTTCACGGTAATGGCGCGGGCAGTTTGCAAGGTTACCGCATATTGGTCTTGCTGAAAACGATAGGCAGTACTAAATCGCTGGCCTATGAGTTTGCGGGCCTCGCCCAGCGAAACACCCTGCAAATAAAGTTGCTTGAGACCAGTGGGCTGAATATATCCTTCTTTGTTGATCTCGAGTAACAGATCGGCCTGCGACATACCAAAGATGGTAATGCGAATACGATCGCCGGCCGCCAAGATATAGGTATCGGGTGCACGAGCACCATCGGTGGTTCTAAAGACATCCAGTGACTGGTTAAAGAAAATATCATGCCCGTAGATACCGACTTTGGGAACCGCCTGCACCGCGAGCTTTTGGGCTACATCCGCAATAACCTCCTCCTTGGTATTCAAGGTAACCTTAGAGCCAGTTTCTGCAGCACCCATTACCTTTGCAGAAGGTTCTGCAACAGGAATTATTATAGGTGACTTTTGTTGTGGAGCAGAAGATTCAATTTTGTTACCTGAGCCCTTACTGTCCTGCGCTTTTGATTTCTTTTCGTTCTCCAGCTCCAAAACAGTCTGCTCGATCAAAGCACGATTCTGCATAATCTCCGCCTCTGACATGGTATCCACATTGAGCCCTTTGCTTTTTAAGCGCTCCTTGACCTCCTCTTGAGAAAGGCCTTTGGCAGCAAGGGTATTATTGATCTGTGCCATAACGCCGGGACTATTACGGGCATCAGGTATTTGCGCATTGGCCACAAAAGAATTGATAGCGAAAAATCCTGTCAAACAGAAGGCGACAAAGGATTTCCAAGAAAGAATCCTCATAAAATTAGGTTGATTTTCAATGCATTATGAAATTTTGGTTTCACCATGCCTTGCAAATTTACTCTATAAAGCTTGCTTGACCAATTCCTTTAGACGGGCTATCGATACCCGCTCTTGTTGCATGGAATCGCGATAGCGAATGGTGACCGTCTGGTCTTCTTTGCTCTGGTAATCAACGGTAACACAAAAGGGAGTACCGAGCGCATCCATACGGCGATATCGCTTGCCTATGGAGTCTTTCTCTTCGTAAAAACAACGAAAATCCTCTTTGCATAAGGCAATGATCTCTTGCGCGATCTCGGGAAGTCCGTCTTTTTTATTGAGCGGCAATACGGCCATTTTGATGGGGGCCAGTTTGGCCGGAAATTTCAGTACCACCCTGCTGTCTTGCTTTTCGGGTGTGCTCAGGTCTTGTTCCTCATAGGCATGCGAGAGCACGGCTAGAAACATTCGGTCTAAACCGATCGAGGTCTCGACCACAAAAGGAATATAATTGCCAAAGGGCTTACCCGTGGCCGGATCGATCTCGTTGTCGAAGTACTGCTGTTTCTTTTTGCTGAACTCCTGGTGCTGGCGCAGGTCAAAATCGGTGCGACTGTGGATGCCTTCTAGTTCCTTGAATCCGATGGGAAAATCGAACTCAATATCGCAGGCCGCATCGGCGTAGTGGGCCAGCTTAACGTGATCGTGATAACGATACTTCTCGGCAGGCAAACCCAAGTCGAGGTGCCATTCCAAACGCTGTTTTTTCCAATAGTCGTACCAATTTTTTTGTGTGCCGGGTCTTACAAAGAACTGCATCTCCATCTGTTCAAATTCGCGCATTCTGAATACGAACTGACGGGCGACGATCTCGTTGCGAAAGGCCTTGCCCACCTGGGCAATCCCAAAAGGAACTTTTAACCGGCCGGTCTTTTGTACATTCAAAAAATTTACGAATATACCTTGTGCGGTCTCGGGGCGCAAGTACACTTTGTTATCCTCTTCTGTGCTGGTGGCGCCAAATTCGGTGGCGAACATCAGGTTAAACTGGCGAATATCGGTCCAATTGCAAGTACCACTCACCGAACAGTTGATCCGGTTTTCTTCGATCAGTTTTTTTAACCCCGCAAAATCATCGGCGGCCAACAATCCTTCCATGGAGGCGATCAAATCGGCAGCTTCTTTTTCCTTGCCGGCGGCCCTGAGTACCTCTGCCTGCGCTTCGACCAGGTGATCGACTCGGTAGCGTTTATTGCTGTCGCGATTATCGATCATGGGATCGTTAAAATTATCGACATGCCCACTGGCCTTCCACGTAGTGGGATGCATAAAGATGGCAGCATCGATGCCCACCACATCGTCACGTAGTTGGGTCATGCACTTCCACCAATGGTCTTTGATGTTCTTTTTGAGCTCACTGCCCATTTGACCATAATCATACACAGCCTGGAGTCCGTCATAGATCTCACTGCTGGGAAAAATAAATCCGTACTCCTTGGCATGCGAAATAATCGCCTGAAAAAGTGGGGTATCGTTGGCCATAGGCTGCAAATATAAACCCTAACGGACTACTGCAGCTTTTCGTTATTGCGATGTCTGTCTTTATCGCGGGTCGATTTCTTTTCGATACTTTGAGCCAGCGCCTGGGTCAGATCGACCCCCGTCTGGTTGGCGATACAGAGTAACACCCAGAGCACATCGGCCAATTCTTCGGAGATCTTTTTTTTTGCCTCTGTCGGCTTATAACTTTGGTCACCGTAACGACGGGCCATCAATCGAGCCAGTTCTCCTACCTCTTCGGTCAAAATAGCCATGTTGGTCAGTTCGCTAAAATAGCGGACGCCATGGGTGTGGATCCACTGGTCCACTTCTTGCTGGGCTTGCTGCAGGGTCATAGATTTCGTTATTGTTTTCGCGATAGCCTTTCTTGTCTTACTCGGTACTCTTGCTCGAAAAGATCATTCCTTTTGTTTTGTATCGAACCAAATGGTCACAGGGCCGTCGTTGCACAAGGCCACTTTCATGGCTGCCCCAAAGACACCAGTCTTAAGATGGGCCCCCAACTCGCCACGCAGCCGGGCGATCATCTGTTCGTATAGCACCCTGGCTTGCTCGGGTCGGGCGGCTTTAATAAAAGAAGGCCTGTTTCCTTTTTTGGTCAACGCATGCAGTGTAAACTGACTAATCAGCAATAGGGAGCCTCTGATCTCTTGCAACGAACGATTCATTTGATCGTTATCATCATTAAAAATACGGAGCTGCACAATTTTTGCGGCCAGCCAGTCGATATCTTCTTGTGTGTCGGCGGCTTCTATACCGAGCAATACCAGCAAGCCAGGCCCGATGGCGGCGTGTACCGAACCCGCGATCGTAACGGAGGCCTCGCTTACCCGCTGAATAACCGCTCGCATATTTGAGTTAAATTTGATACGCATAAAAGTACAAATGAATTTTGAGCCTCTTATCAAAGAGATCCGGATTACCACCAGCAGAAGCGGCGGCAAGGGCGGACAAAACGTTAACAAGGTAGAGACCGCCGTGCTGGCTTCTCTCGATCTGGTCAACACCAAGGCATTGTCGGGCGCGCAAGTGGCCCTGATCAGAGAGAAATTGTTCAATCGCATCAACGAGGCCGGTTGCTTGTTGGTCAAATGCCAGACCCATCGCACCCAACTTGCCAACAAAGAAGAAGCGATCAAAAAAGTAAAACAACTGATCGCTGCAGCGCTCAAAAGAAAAAAGATACGCATTGCCACCACCTTGCCCCGCGGTGTCAATGAAAAAAGAATAGAACAAAAAAAACAACGCAGTGTCATCAAATCAAATCGAAAAAGACCTCTAGGACCTTTTGAAGAATAGGACTACCCGATGAAGCGGCCACTACTCTCTCTGATTATATTACTTGCCCTGGCGGCCGGGGTGCCCCGGTTGCTGACCGGTTGCAATAAAGCCGTGGGCGTTCGAACGCTTACTCCGGTTACCCTAATGGTCCCGCCGGGCTTTCCGGCGCCGGTGTTGGTCAACGGCGAAAACCCGCTCACCCAAGAGGGCATCGAACTGGGTCGTCGTCTTTTTTACGAAAAAAAATTATCGGTCGATCTGGAACACCCCTGCTCTTCTTGTCACGAGCAGATCGCTTCGTTCGGTACTTTTGAGCACGACCGCAGCCACGGGGTCAACAATTCGCACACATTGCGTAATGCTCCGGTATTGATCAATTTGGCCTGGGCCCCCTATTTTCATTGGGACGGACAGTTCGAAAAACTGGAACTGGAAGCCACTCATCCCATTACCGGCGATCATGAGATGGGAGAGACCTTTCCCAATATCATTCGAAAACTAGAGGCGGACCCTTCTTACAAACGGGACTTTCAAACCGTCTTTAACACTCCCTCCATAGAACCTTTGCAGATCGTAAAAGCGCTGGCACAGTTTACCGCTACCATGGTTAGTGCCAACAGCCGTTATGATCGTTACAAAAGAGGAACGGCCACGCTAACCAGCCAGGAACAGGCAGGCTACCAGCTGTTCTTGCAGCATTGCAATAGTTGTCACCGCGAGCCGTTGTTTACCGATCATAGTTTTAGAAATATCGGTCTTACCGCAGACCCGGCCCTTAATGATGAAGGAAGAATGCGGATCAGCTTTGCAAAAGAAGATTCGCTCAAATTCAAAGTACCCACGTTACGCAATTGTTACACCTCTTCTAACTACATGCACGACGGAAGATTTATCTCCATACAGCAATGCATCAATCACTACCGCTTTGGGGTACAATCCGGCCCCACACTCGATCCGTTGTTACGACAAGGACTTGCGATCAGCAATGCACAGGCCGATCAGCTGATGGCTTTTTTAAAAACACTGACCGATTCTACCTTGATCACTGACCGGCGTTGGGCACGGCCGGAATAACCCTTCTGGACCTTAACACGTCGAGTCCTTCTTTTTTAGCCTTGATCTCGTTTTCTGTAGCACGCTGGGTCTGTTTGTTCGATTCCAGTTTACGTTCCAGATCGGCCTGGTCTTTCTTAAGCGACTCCAGCTTTTTTTCGCTCTTGACAATGGCCTCCTCTTGTGCTTTGATGTCGAGCTCGAGGCTCTCGGCCACCACATCGGGGTTGAGTCCCCGTAAATAATCCTTTACCTTCTCGGCACGTGATTCGCTAACAGAGCGACCCAAGGCCTCGCCGCCCTGTGTAATGACCAGAGTCAAAACGGCGTCTTCGGCACCCTTGCGGCTACGGCTGTCGACCTTGAGCAAGAAATCGGCCTGCCCCTCGGTAATGTCAGGCATTATAGAACCGGCAAATATTTTAAATCCCTTGTCTTTGTTAAGGAGCCCTTTTTCTTCGCGGGGGCGATACCCCAGTTTCGCAAACCGCTTTACGATGGCGCTCTCTACCGCCGCCGCAGGATAATTGAACTCGGCAATAAAGGCCGGCTTTTTCTTTTTATCGTATTCGGCCGTGCCCTCATATACCTGCGCACTCAATGAACCCCACCCAATAAAGAATAATAAAAAAAATAAAAGCTGGTTTTTCATAGTAACCGTTTTGTACGCTAAAGATACAGCAAGGCAAAGCACAGAACCGCTATCTTTATACAAAACATTTTCAGTGAGCGGTATCAAGAAACTGGCAGGACAGACCCTCTGGTACGGGTTACCCAGCGTAGCCAGCCGCTTTTTAGGGTATCTAATGAACCTGAGTTTGCCGCTCTTCTTTAAAGAACCGGCCATCACCGCCGACCTGACCTTGGTCTATGCCACCGTTGCTTTCCTGAACGTGATCTATACCTACGGTCTGGAGACCGCTTACTTTCGGTTTGCGCAAACCGAAGACCGTCACCGCTTGTATAGTACCCTTTCAGTGGCACTGTTTTGCTCTTCTTTCTTTTTTAGTGCGATCCTTTGGTACTTTCAGGACCAGCTGGCCCAATGGGGTCGACTGGGTACGCACACCGAATACATCCGCTGGATGACAGGGATCTTGTTATTGGATGCGATCGCAACCCTGGCCTTCGCCAAGCTACGGCAAGAGAATCGCCCGCGCCGTTATGCGTTGGCCAAACTCTCTTCTGTTGTTGTCAACATAGTAGTCGTAGTTCTATTTCTGGGCTTGCTGCCCCGCTATGTGGCCGATCATCCCGAATCAAAGCTGGCCACTCTCTACCCCTCACAAGACAGTGGCATCGTATGGTTTTTGATCGGTAATTTTTTCGGAAGCCTGCTTTGTCTGCTACTACTTGCCAAAGAGTGGATGGTGATTCGTTTTGAATTCGATCTCGCCCTCTTTAAAAAAGTTATGCGGTACGCGTGGCCGTTGGTACTGGTAGGAATGGGCGGCATCGCTAACGATATGCTCAGCCGGCTGCTCTATCAATTCGTGGTCGATCTTCCGGCCGAAGAGGCCAAACATCAACTGGGCGTGTTTGGTAACATCGTTCGACTTTCTATTGTCATTACCATTGCCATCCAGGCCTTTCGAATGGCAGCAGAACCTTTCTTTTTTAATCGCAGCCACGAACAAGATGCCCCGCGCACCTACGCTCGCATCATGAATTATTTTGTGATCGTCTGTTGCTTTTTGTTCTTGGGGCTATCGTTGTACATAGACCTGATCAAGTGGTTCTTTGAAGCGATCGACCGTCCCCGTTGGACCGAAGGACTCTATGTGGTCCCGCTCATTGCCATGGCCAATATTTTCTTGGGCATCTATTACAACCTCAGCATCTGGTATAAGCTGACCAATAACAATTTTACCGGGGCCCTTATTACCATTGCCGGCACTGTCATTACCATTGTGCTTACCACAACGCTCATTCCCGCATTGGGCTACCTGGGTGCGGCCCTGGCTAGTTTTTGTTGCTATTTTGTGATGATGACCAGCAGTTATGCGCTCGGGCAAAAACATTACCCCGTGCCTTATCCTGTTACCAAGATCTTGTTTTACCTGTCACTGGCCGCTTCGTTGTACGGTCTACACCGCTGGATCGTGGGCTATACCGAAACTTTGGCCCTCCAGCTGACGCTGGCTACTGTTTTACTGGCCGTTTTTACCTATGTGGTGTGGCAAAGAGAACAGTTTCAGCTCTTAACGGGCAAGATAAAAAAGTAGCCGACGTTACTAGGGCTTTACAAAAGGATTGTGTTGCTTTTCGTGACCGATAGAGGTGGGCATTCCGTGTCCGGAATGTACATGAGTAGAATCGGGCAAAACGTATAGTTGCGTTCGGATACTGTTGGCCAACGTATTGAAATCAGACCCCGGCAAATCGGTTCGGCCCACACTTTCTCTAAAAAGTACATCCCCCGCAATTACCCAATTGCCTTCGGGATAATAGAAAGAGATACTACCCGGCGAGTGCCCCGGGGTCAGTAAGACCTGCAGCCTGTCTTTGCCAAGAAAAAGAGGCTGTTGCTCGTCAAGATGATGTACCGGACCCTCGTACTGGTCAAAGGGCAGGTTCCAGGCCGTTCCGGCCATGGGAGCAAAATCGAACACCTTTTGTTCAAGGGAATGAAAATGCAACTCTAACCCCCAGGCCTGGTGCACAAACCGGTTACCAAAAACATGGTCCAAGTGACAATGGGTATTGACCAGTAGTAAGGGGTTGAGCCCCAACTTTTCGATACGGTCCTTCAACTGTTGTCTTTCTTCGGGAAAATAACACCCCGGGTCGATAATGAGTGCCTCCTTTTTTTCGTTATATACGAGGTAGGTGTTTTCCTGAACGGGATTAAAGAGGTGAGACTCCAGCGTTAACATAGCGGGGTTTTCGTATTTTTAATGCCTATTTACAAAGATAAC
>CAZZLP010000014.1:0-16105 GCA_964654705.1 uncultured Chitinophaga sp. | reverse complement strand
CGGCGCTCGACGCCTGGGAGCGCGCGCGGGGTGCCGGGCTCGAGCAGGCCCGGCACAAGCCATTGAAGGAATTTATGAAAATTCGTAAGGGAATCCTCTCCTGGAGTAAAATATCCTGATCCCAAAGGCGTTATTAGCAGATCGTATTGTCAGCCTCCTGTCAAAACAAAGGGAATACCTGATTCTTAACAGTTTTTTCGAACCCCCCAAAAGGGAATTTTGTTACCTTAAACGAAATCTGTCGGTTGAAAAAATTTGCCATTTTGCTCGGGTTGATCAGTAGCACGCTTTCGCTATCAGCGCAAGGCGCCATTGAATTTGTGCAAAACAAAGGGCAGTGGCATCAACAGGTCAAATATCGAGGGCAGGTCAGCAATGGATACTTTTTTATACGAGAAAAAGGGTTTACCATTTTACAGCAGCATCCCGAAGATGTGGCCAGAATGCAAAAGGTAAAGCACGGCGATACCACCGGATTCTATATCCGGGCCCATGCCTGGAATGTAGATTTTGTCAACACCGATAAATCTCTTGCTTCTTTTACTCCGGTAATTTCCGGAGAGAGCCCACTGCCTACCTACGAAAATTATTTTATCGGAAACGACCCTTCGCGTTGGGCAGCGGCCTGTTCGGCCTACCAGGTCGTAACGGTCAAGGACATTTACCCGAATATCGATCTTCGCTATTACAGCCATGCCGGAACGCTTAAATATGATTTGATCGTAAAGCCCGGCGGCGACCCTGCCGCTATCGCTCTGCGCTACCAAGGGGCAGACGGACTATCGCTAAAAAAGGGTTCGTTAGTGATTAACACTTCTGTCGGCTCCTTTCAGGAGTCGCCCCCTTTTACCTATCAACCTGCGCAGGCCGGCAGAAAAGAAGTGAGTTGTCGTTACCGGTTATCGGACAACACCGTTCGCTTCGAGGTGGGAGCCTACGATCCCGGTAGTGTACTCGTTATCGATCCCTCTTTTGTGTTTTGCTCTTTTTCCGGCAGTACGGCCGACAACTGGGGATTTACGGCTACCTACGGCCCCGATGGAAGTATGTACGCAGGTGGTATCGTTTTTAATGAGGGTGGAAGTTTTCCGGTAATTCCGGGAGCGATTCAATCGAGCTTCAGGGGTGGCACCATGGATATGGGATTGATACGATTGAGTGCCGACGGTACCCGACGTATTTGGGCTACTTATCTGGGAGGTTCCGGAGATGAGCAGCCGCATAGTTTGGTGGTAGACGCACAACAAAATCTTTATGTGACCGGAAGGACCAACTCTCCCAATGGTGTCAATGGATTTCCGGTTATCGGTAACGGAGCAGTTGCCGGCGATGGCTTCGATATCGTGATCTCCAAGATCAATGCCACCGGAACCGTTTTGCTCGGATCCAGAAAGATCGGGGGTAGTGGTGCCGATGCGGTCAATATTGCTACTACGCGCGCACTCAACTCCCTGCAACGCAACTATGGCGACGACGGACGAGGCGAAATTATTCTGGATGCACAAGGTAACGTACTGGTTACTTCTCATACGCAATCGTCGGCTACGGGTACCGGACGCTTTCCGGCGACCACGGGTGCCTTTCAGACCAGTTTCGGAGGCGGCACACAAGATGCAGTCTTACTGAAGTTTTCTTCTGACCTGAGTAATTTGATCTTTGCCAGTTTTTTAGGCGGTGACCGAAACGATGCGGGATATGCGCTGGCCGTTCATCCCGTCAACGGCAATATCTACGTAGCCGGAGGTACCGAAAGCACGAATTTGATACCGGCCACGCAAACGGGTACAGTAGTGGGCTCTGCCATAGGAGGCACCATTGACGGGTATGTAGCCGTCATAAGTCCTGATGGAGCGCAGCGCATCAGCACCAGTTATATTGGCACCAGCGCTATCGATCAGGTCTTTGGCGTGCAGTTCGACGCCAATGGATTTGCGTATGTCATGGGGCAGACTACCGGCAACTGGCCTATTATAAACGCTTCGTTCAATAACCCGGCGGGTAAGCAGTTTATTGCCAAGTTGCAACCCGACCTGTCGGCCTATGTATTTTCTACCGCCTTTGGTTCGGGAGCTTCGATACCCAATATTTCTCCGATCGCTTTTTTGGTAGACCGTTGCGAGAACATCTACATGTCGGGCTGGGGCGGTACGGGGTTTGGGGCGGGATTTACCAGCGCGGGCACGGCCGGTCTTCCTATTACTCCCGATGCGTTCAAGTCGGTGACCGATGGAAAAGATTTTTATTTTATCGTACTCAGAAAGAATGCGACCGGGCAACTCTTCGGAAGTTTTTTTGGCGAGGACAATACACAGAACGGAGGAAACGATCATGTGGACGGAGGTACCAGCCGTTTTGATTCGCGCGGAACCATCTACCAGGCCATTTGTGGCAATTGTATGGTAGGCGGTGTGCCCCGTCCTAATTTTCCGGTTACGGCGGGTTCTTGGTCTACCTCTAACAATTCAAGCGGGGCGGGGTGCAGTCTTACCATGGTAAAAATCGCCATGAATCTGGCTGGCGTACAAAGTGCCGTTCGCTCGAGCATCAATAATGTGGCAGGAGATACGTTGGGTTGTGTGCCGCTCACCGTCGCCTTTACCGATTCCATTGGTAACGCGCAGTCTTATATCTGGAACTTTGGAGACGGATCGCCCGACGAGACAACGACTACGCCTGCCAACACGCATCAATACCTGGCCGTGGGCACCTTTACCGTGCGGTTGATCGCCGTTGATCCTACTACCTGCAATGGCCGCGACACTTCTTATATCCGTATCAGAGTAGGAAACATAGAGGCCGATCTTGATTTTAATCCTGTCAAGCTGCCTCCTTGCAGCGCCTTTAATTATCGCTTTGATAATTTATCGACGACCTTGCCCGGTTATCCCTTTAAACCCACTTCTTTTATTTGGAATTTCGGAGATGGTACGCCCTCTGTCGTAGCGGGTCCGGGTCCTGTCAATCATTCTTTTTCCGGACCGGGTACTTACCGCGTGCGTCTGTATTTGCAAGACACCACGTATTGCAATGCGCCCGATTCGCTGGAACTGCCGTTGAGTGTAGCCGAAAATGTAAAGGCGGGCTTTACTACGGCGGCCATCGGTTGTATTCCTTATCAGCCCGTATTTAACAACACCTCGCTGGCGGCTCAAACCTATCTTTGGAATTTTGGAGATGGCAACACCGCTACCGGGGCCACCCCTTCGTATACGTACACGACGCCGGGCACCTATACCGTCACGCTCATTGCCGGCAATCCCAACACCTGCAACCTCAGTGATACGACCCGTTTTGTAATTCGGGTACTCGATGCTCCGCAAACCAATTTTAGTTTCACCCCCGTAACGGTACAGCCCAACACGCCGCATACCTTTACTAATTTGGCCTCTGCCGATGCCGTTCGATACAAGTGGGTGTTTGGAGACGGAGACTCTGTCCTGACCACGTCTCGAGCGCCGCTGGTGCATCAGTTTCGTTCTAGCGGAACTTTTTCGGTTTGTCTTACTGCTTACAACTCGCTCGATTGTCCGCGTACGACCTGCAGAAACGTTCAAGCCAACGTACTTCCATTGGTAGATATTCCCAATGCCTTTACGCCAAAGAGCGGTGATATCAATTCGGTACTTAAGGTAAAGGGGTTCGGCATCAGCAAACTAAAACTGGAGATCTGGAACCGCTGGGGACAAAAAGTCTTTGAATCCATCGATCAGGAGCAAGGATGGAATGGAACCTATCAGGGAGTGGTACAGCCCATGGATGTCTATATGTATACTTTATCGGTAGAATTTTTTGACGGCAGTAAGCTGATCAAAAAAGGGGATATTACCCTGATCAGATAAAACGGTGAATGCAAGATCATGTTGAAACGAAGTAAGATTATAACACTCTTGATGGCAGTGGCCGGTGGCTTCGCTTCGCTATTGTCGGCACAGGATCTGCACTTTTCTCAGTTCATGCAGACGCCTTTGCTGGTCAATCCGGCGCATACCGGATTTATTCCCGATGGCGATTATCGTATGGGGGTCAACTACCGCAACCAGTGGGCCTCGGTTTCGGCATTTCCTTACAAGACCATGAGTGTGTTCGGTGATGCGCAGTTGTTGCAAAATAGTGAGCAGACCGGCTGGCTCGGACTCGGCGGATTGCTGTTGCGCGACGTGGCCGGTACCAGTGCGCTCACCTCGACCAAGGTCTATGGGTCGGTAGCCTATCATCAGATGATCGGAAACGGAAGTCTGTTAGGGCTGGGATTTAATGTGGGGTGGGCCAATAAAAGTATCAATACCGCTGGTCTTACTTTTCCCTCGCAATGGAACGGACAGTTCTTTGATGTTCATCAATCGGGTCTGGCCCCGGTGCTGGCGTCGAATAACATCAATTATTTCGATATGCAGGTCGGGCTCAACTATGCTTATTTTCCCAACCCCTCCACCTTCGTCAATGCCGGTTTTTCGGCCATGCACCTGAACCGGCCACAAGAGAGTTTTTTTGACGACCCCACCGGCATCGACAACCGGATCGCTGTTCGCTACAACGGATTTTTGAATGCCAGTTTTAAGCTGAACGATCAGGTAATTGTAAGCCCGCATATGTATGTATCGTTACAGGCCAAAGCCTCGGAGTGGGTAGGCGGGGTCAATGCCCAATACAATCTTTCAGGAGATGGTGCCTATACGCTGACCGGAGGGCTTTATTATCGGTATGGCGAATCATTGATTCCAATGGTAGGGCTTGGAATAAAAGAGATGGTCTTGCAATTCAGCTATGACGCCACGATGTCTTCGCTCAAGAACTTCAATAGCAGGAGGGGCGCTTTTGAATTCTCGCTGGTCAAACAAGGGCTCACCGATCCTTACCGGGGTAACCGAAGAGAATCGATGTGCCCCACCTTTCGCTATTAGTCTTTTTCAGTTGCTGAATTATACCGATTTTTGAAACCTTAACCATTTGTGTTCGCATGTCAAAAAAAGGTACCCTGCAAGCTTCGCACCTCGATCAGTTTCGAACCATCGTAGGAGCCGAGCATGTGTATATCGATCCCGAAACGCTCGATCATTATGCGCATGACGAGACCGAGAACCTTCACTTTTTACCCGAGGTGGTCTTAAAGCCCCGTACGGCACAAGAGATCAGCGCCATCCTTACGATCTGTAACGAAGCACTTATTCCCGTAACACCCCGCGGGGCCGGTACCGGACTCAGCGGTGGTGCGTTGCCCCATTTAGGAGGGGTATTGCTGAGCACCGAGCGGATGAACAGCATACTTTCTATCGATGAGCGCAATCTGCAAGTAACTACCGAACCGGGGGTAATCACCGAAGTGTTGCAACAGGCCGTCAAAGAAAAAAAATTATTTTATCCGCCCGATCCCAGTAGCAGGGGATCGTGTTTCATAGGAGGAAATATCGCTGAGAACAGCGGCGGGCCCAAGGCGGTCAAGTACGGAGTGGTCAAAGATTATGTACTCAATCTCGAATTGGTCTTACCAACTGGCGAGATTATCTGGACCGGTTCTAATGTGCTCAAGAATGTGACCGGTTATAACCTGACCCAGCTGGTGGTGGGCAGCGAAGGCACCCTGGGTATCGTTACCAAGATCGTGCTCAAGTTAATTCCGCTGCCTACGCAAGAGTTGTTGATGCTGGTTCCCTTTCGAAAACTCGAAGAGGCCGGCGAAGCGGTCAGTGCCATTTTCAGGGCCGGTTTTACGCCAAGTGCCCTGGAGCTGATGGAGATCGACGCCCTCAAGATCGTCAGCGAACTGGTCGGAGCGGCTGCCGTTCCCATTACCGACGACACGGCTGCTCATTTGATTATCGAAGTGGATGGCAATAACAAAGAGGTGTTGATGGGCGAGATGGAATCCATCGGCACGTTGCTAACGCAGTTTGATATAGGAGAGATCTATTTTGCAGAGGATGCGAGCCAGAAAGAGCAGTTATGGAAGCTGCGCCGCCGTGCAGCAGAAGCGGCCAAATTGGTGGGTTATACCATCGAAGAAGATACGGTCGTGCCTCGCGCCGAGTTGCCCGCACTCATCAAAGGCGTAAAGGAATTGGGAAAGCAGCACGATTTCGATGTCATTTGCTATGGACATGCCGGCGATGGCAATTTGCATATTCGTATACGCAAAAAAGGAGTGCCCAATAGTTTTGGTCACGGGCCCATGCAAGCCATCATCGCAGAGTTATTTACGCTCGTGCATCGATTAGGCGGAACGATCAGTGCCGAACATGGAATCGGGCTTATTCAAAAAAGCTTTATGCCGATCGTCTTTGATGAGACGTCGCTTCGCCTAATGAGGGCCATCAAAAAATCGTTCGATCCTAGGGGGATATTAAATGCAGACAAGGTCTTTTAACAGATATACTATGAGTTCGGTACTTTCAATTCATATTGTTTTATCTCGGTTACTGTTGGCTGTCGTACTATCGACCTGCCTCTATTTTACCCCCTTGTCCGCAACGGCACAAGAAGAAAAGGAGCCCGGCGTGTGGAAAAAGAATCTGTTTACAGGAGGTTCGCTCTCTTTTAATATTTTCAATAATACTTTTTTGATCGGGGGCAATCCGGTCTTTGGGTATAGTCTTACCGATTATGTAGATGTCGCGCTGGTGGCCAACTACACTTACAACTCGATCCGCGACTATAACGGCGTTTTTAACAACAAGCTTCGCCAGTCTACCTATGGCGGAGGCGGTATGTTGCGGATCTATCCGATCAGAAGTATTTTTTTTCAAGGGCAGCTCGAGCATAATTTTATCCGGCAACGAAACATTCCGGTCATGGGCCCTGCTGAAGTAAGAACCATTGATGCCGGCAGCGTATTGGTAGGAGGCGGTTACACGACGGGTCGCTGGGGCAAAGGCGGAACACCTTTTTATTATCTGTCGATCCTCTTTGACGTATCGGGCAACTTGTACTCTCCTTACACAGATGCCTACGGCCGCTCCGTACCCTTGTTCAGGGGAGGCGCACAGATTCCGTTGTTTCAAGAAAATAGAGGACGTGGTCGGTTCTTGCGATAGTAAGAGAGTTCATCGACCTGTTGGATTACCTGAATTCTATCGATGGCATCTTGGTAAAGAAATCCTTCTTTTTTCATTTGTTCGATGTGCTGTAAGAGCGCGTCATAGAATTGGCCGCTGTTCAGTATAAAGATCGGTTTATCGTGAATGGTAAGTTGATTCCAAGTAATGATCTCGAAGAGTTCGTCAAGTGTACCAAACCCGCCAGGCAAGACCAGTGCCGCATTACAGCGGCTGTATAATTCTTTTTTTCGCTGATGCATATCCTCTGCAATGATCAGCTCGCTCAGCCCTCGGTGTTGAACTTCCCACTCCAGCAGCAATGAGGGAATGATACCGGTAACCCGACCTCCTTTTTCTAAGACCGCATCGGCGAGAATTCCCATGAGCCCCGCACTGCCTCCCCCATAGACCAGTGCAACTTGGTTAGCTGCCATCCAATGTCCAAGCCGAATGGCATCTGCGACAAATACGGGATTTGCTCCGGTCTTGGAGCCGCAAAAAACCGCAAGAGAAGCAAAGCCGTTATCGGGATTCATTTGACAAAGGGAACTTATTTTTGTCTAACTTCAAAATTGTCCCGTACCATTAATTAACTCCGCTTATGTCGCCCATCGTTCTGTTTTCGTTCGTGATCGGTTATTTTTTATTGTTGTTGGGAGTGGCCTGGTATACCTCACGTAACGCCGACAATGATTCTTTTTTTATCGGCAATCGAAACAGTAATTGGATGCTGGTGGCCTTTGGGATGGTAGGCACTTCTTTATCGGGTGTTACGTTCGTGAGCGTGCCGGGCAACGTAGGTACCATCAACTTCTATTATTTTCAATTGGTGCTGGGCTATGTACTGGGGTATCTGGTCATTTCTTTTGTGTTACTGCCGTTGTATTACAAAATGAACCTGACCAGTATCTACACCTATCTCGAAACACGCTTCGGCGTCAACGCCCATCGGGCCGGCGCTTTCTTTTTTATTCTGTCCAGAACGGTAGGGGCCACGGCCAGGCTTTACTTGGTCATTAATATTCTGCAATTGTTCATTCTCGATAAGCTGGGTATACCCTTTCTGGCCACTGCTCTTGTGATCTTATTGTTGATCTTGCTTTATACGGCCGAGGGAGGCGTAAAGACCATCATCTTTACCGATACTTTACAAACCTCCGGGATGTTGCTGGGTCTCGTGGTCTGTTTGGTCGTACTGGTCAAGGCCCTGGGTTTGGGTTGGTCCGGTGCCTGGGAGCTGATGAGCAGTAAAGGCTATACGCAGGTGCTCAATACGGACATCAACAGTCCGCTCCATTTTTGGAAGCAGTTGCTGGGAGGCATGTTTATTACTATTACCATGACAGGGCTGGACCAGGAAATGATGCAAAAGAATATTAGCGTACGAACACTGCGTGATTCGCAAAAGAATATCATGACCATGAGCACCATCTTGGTCATCGTCAATGCCCTTTTCTTATTGTTGGGTGCAGTCTTGCATATTTATGCGGCCAATACGGGACTAAGCGCCAAAGGCGATGATCTTTTTCCGGCGATCGCTTTAAGCGATGCGTTTTCGGGAACTATCGGTGTCATCTTTATCATTGCTCTAATCTCTGCCTTGTTTCCCAGTGTAGACGGGGCGATCACTTCGCTCACTTCCAGTTTTTGTATAGATATTCTCAACTTTAATTCGATGATGAGCTCTGAGAAGAGCAAGCGTAGAAAAAGACTCACCGTGCACTTGGGGTTTGCGCTGGTATTTTTGTTGATGGTGCTGCTGTACAAGCTGGTCGACGATAAGTCGATCATTCAATTCATCATCAAATTTGCCGGTATTACCTATGGTCCTTTGCTGGGTCTGTTTGCCTTTGGGATACTCACCAAGCGTCACTTGCGTAGTAAACTAATCTGGACCATCTGTATAGCCGGGCCGCTGTTGGCTTTGACGTTGGACCTGCTTTGTAATCCTTCTTATTACAACGGACTTTTGCATACCGATCTGGGACTGGCCGATTGGTCGTTGCATTTGTTCGGGGGCTACAAGATCGGTCCTGAGCTGATCTTGCTCAATGGGCTCATCACTTTTACCGGTCTTTGGCTTATTTCTTTTCGCCCCCCATTACCGGGCACAACAAAAGGGTAACGTACCTTCGTGCAAATCGTAGCCCGTGGATATAGTTTCTTCTGCTGCCTGGAACTATGCACAGCAGCATAGCAGCGATCCCGATGCTTTGTTGCAGGAGGTCGAGCACTACACGTTATCGCATCATCCCGAGGCGCACATGCTGAGCGGAAAGTTACAGGGGCAATTTCTGTCGCTCTTTAGCCGACTGTTGCAGCCCACGGCCATTCTGGAGATAGGCACCTTTACGGGATACAGCGCCCTTTGTTTGGCCCGGGGTTTGCGCCCCGAGGGTCAATTGCATACCATCGAATTACGTGCGCAAGAGGCAGCGGTGGCCCGCGCTTTTTTTGATCGCTCTGCGTACGCTTCGCAACTTCTATTGCACCGGGGCGATGCTCGCGATATCCTGACCGGTTTAACGTCGACCTGGGATTTGGTCTTTATGGATGCCGACAAGGTCTCTTATATCGATTATTTTAACATGGTTTTGCCAAGGGTACGCGCCGGGGGATTTATCTTAGCGGATAATGTTTTTTTTCATGGGCAGGTCTTTGGGCCGCACCCCACCGGAAAAAATGCCAAGGCCATTGCCGCATTCAATGCATTTATTTGTGAGCACCGCGACGTAGAGGTGTTGATGCTGCCGATTCGTGATGGCATTAGTGTGATTCAAAAAAAATAGGGAATGTCCAACCGTATATTGACAACCGTGCTGCTGGTGTTGACAATCGCGATGGTGACTGTCGCGCAACCCAAGGACGCCATCTTGCAATATATTGACCAGTTTCAATCGCTGGCCGTGGCCGAGATGCAGCGAACCGGCGTACCCGCCTCTATCAAGTTGGCCCAGGGTATTCATGAAACGCTGGCTGGTACCAGCGATCTGGTGCAGCGTTCCAACAATCATTTCGGTATCAAGTGTAAGACCGGCTGGAGCGGTCCTTCGGTCAGACACGATGACGATGCGCGCGCAGAGTGTTTTCGCAAATACGAGACCGCTGAGGCCTCTTATGTCGATCATTCTAATTTCTTAAAGAACAGCCCCCGTTATTTTTCGCTTTTCGATCTTTCTCCCACCGACTATCAGGGCTGGGCCTGGGGGCTTAAAAAAGCGGGCTATGCCACCAATCCGCAATATGCGCCAACCCTGATAAGACTGATCGAGGAGTACGACCTGAACCGGTACACTTTATTGGCCCTTGGACGGCCTCTGCCTGCGCCTGCCACCAAGATCGGAGAAACCCCGGCAGCGCCCGTTGTCAACGCCGCTGCTGAGTCCGAAAAAAAGACGCTCGAACCCCAAGGTAATACCGCAGCAGACGCTCCCGGCCACGAAGTCGCTGCGGCCGGCGAAGCGGCCCGTTATCCCTCGGGTGTATTTGAGCAGGACGGTTGTCGTGCCGTTTGGATAAAAGCCGGCACCCCCTTTTTGGCCATTGCCGATCAGTACCGGATTCCGCTTTCAAAGTTATTTGCCTACAACAACATGGAACCCACGCTCGAAGCCAAAAGAGACCAGGTACTCTTACTGGAGAAACGCAGTGCGGTGTCTTCGCTGCGACTGCCACTACGCCATAAAAGATCACGCTGAGATCATGAGAGATCACTGTAAGCCATTAACTTCGGATAACGATTTTATGATGGAGCGTATTCAGGTACACGATAAGTTCTTTGTTCCACTCCTTACGGCCGACCAGATCGGCCAACGGGTAGCGGAGATGGCACAACAGATCAGCCACGATTACCAGCACCGACGTCCGCTCTTGCTGGCCGTGCTAAACGGATCGTTCATGTTCGCAGCCGACTTGTTTCGGTTGTTGACCATCGATGCCGAGATCAGCTTTATCAAGATCGCCTCTTATCAGGGTATGCGTTCTTCGGGAAAGGTCGTTACCGCCATCGGTATGGAGCAAGATCTGAGTGGCCGTGATATTATTTTACTGGAAGATATCGTGGATACTGGAAAAACGTTGCATCATTTTATTCCGACCTTGCAGCAGCAACACCCAGCCTCCGTAAAAGTGGCCACTTTTTTACACAAGCCCGACGCCACCATTTTTCCGGTTTCGCTATCTTATGTAGGGTTTAGTATTCCCGATCGGTTTGTGGTCGGTTACGGACTCGATTATGACGGGCTCGGAAGAAACCATCACCAGGTCTATCAGTTGGCAGCAGAGAACGATAAAGAGGATTGATCTAAAAGCCTTCATCCGCATGAGACCCTGGCTTCTTATTGTATTGATCGGTTGGCTGGGAACTCCCTTGGCGGCCCAGCAACAGTATTATTATCGGGGAGAGGTGAGTGATGAATCTGGCAACCGGCTGCAACAAGTGGCCATCCGGCAATTATCAACGGGGCTCTTGTTTAAAAGTGGTATGGGCGGTCGCTTTGGCATTACCAGTAATGCCGCTGTTGATTCTTTTTATTTTTCGCTCGACGGCTATCAACCCGAAAAGTGGGTAGGAACTGCCGATGCTTTTTTACAGATCAAACTAAAAGTGCTTCCAGCATCACTGATCGCCCCCGACCGTCCGCGTCTGTTGTCTCGTACGACCAATCTATCCCGACAAGAAGATCGTAAGGCCTATGTAGGAAACGAAACGTACACTTCATTGGTCGAAAACCCATGGGTCAACAGCATGCAATATCCCACCACGGGTCTTGCCTTGCACGTAGATCGTGCCTCGTACAGCAATATCAGACGATTTCTGACCCGTGGTGCCTATGTGCCCCAAGATGCGGTGCGTATCGAAGAGATGCTGAATTATTTTTCTGCATCAGGGGCTCCCGCCTCGGTGGCAAGCGATACAGCGGTATTTAAGGTCAACTCTTTATTGGGCCCCTGCCCCTGGAACTGGGATCATCAATTGGTCCAAGTGCAGACAACGGCCCGTCCGCTGAATCTGGATACGCTCCCTCCCTCGCATTTGGTTTTTTTGATCGATGTCTCGGCATCTATGGATATGCCGAATCGGCTTCCATTGCTGCAGTCTGCCTTTCGTATGCTGACGCAGAATTTACGCGAGAAAGACACGGTCTCGGTGGTAGCCTATGGCGGGATCACCGCGGTGCTGCTGCGCGCCGTTAGCGGTTGCGAAAAGGATAGTATCATCAAAGTGATCGAGGGCTTAACACCCGGCGGGGCCACGCCCGGAGAGTCGGGTATTCGTATGGCCTATAAACTCGCCAAAGAACATTTTATCGAAAATGGAAACAACCGGATCGTACTGGCCACCGATGGCGATTTTAATGTAGGACTTCGCACCGAAGAAGAGCTCGACGAACTGATCAGTTCACAGCGGCAACAGGGTATTTATCTGACCTGTCTGGGAGTAGGGATGGGCAACTACAAGGACTCCAAGATACAGCTGCTGGCCAAAAAAGGAAATGGCAATTTTGGCTACATCGATTCGGAGCGAGAGGCAGAAAAGATTATGATGAAAGAATTTGCGCAAACCCTTTATACCGTTGCTGACAATACGTACATGCAAGTGAGCTTCTCTCCGCGATGGGTCAGGCAATACCGACTAATCGGATTTGACAATGTTGCAGCAGCCCTGCTCGATACGCTCTCTTTGATCGAAGGGGGCGAGATGGGTTCGGGTCACACGTTGACGGCACTTTTCGAAATAGTACCTACCGACGAATTGCTGATCGCACAACGCGACCTTGTGTTCGATACGTTGGCCAGCGTATCACTTCGCTACCGGTTTCCGGGCGATACGTTACAACAGCAACAGGCTGCATGCTTATCAACCCAACAGGTAACATCGCTTTTGGGTTTACGCACCCATCAATTCAATGCGGCGGTGGCATTGTTCGGAATGAAGTTGAAAGAATCCTCTTTTGTAAAAAACTACAACTGGGATCAGTTGCAGACCCTGACCTCACAGGTCATCGATCGGGAGCAGCCGCTACAGGTCGAATTTTCGCAGTTGGTGGCACAGGCGGCCGAACAATATGATGTCAAAAAGAAAAAGCGTTCCGGAAAAAAACTCCGCACTATTGAAAGAGGTCCTTGATCCTGTCAAAGAAGTTACGCTCCGATTTTTCGGGTTGCGGGGTAAAATTAGGAGAGCTGCTTAGTTTTTCGAGCGCCGCTTTTTCTTCTGAAGAAAGTTGTTGCGGGGTCCAAATACTAACTTGAATTAACTGGTCTCCTTTTTCGTACGAATTGACGGCCGGAAATCCTTTTCCTTTAAGCCTAAAGATCTTTCCGCTTTGTGTACCTGCCGGTATCTTGATCTTGGCCCTGCCGTCTATAGTGGGTACTTCGGCCTGTGTACCAAATACCGCATCGGTAAATGAAAGGTGTAATTCGTAGGCTACGTTGAGCCCTTCGCGGTGTAATTCTTTGTGGGCTTCTTCTTCTACCAAGATAATAAGATCGCCGTTGTTGCCTCCTCGCTCACCGGCATTTCCCTTGCCCGTTACATTCAGCTGCATCCCCTCTTGCACTCCTGCCGGAATATCGATGGTGACGGTCTCTTCTCCATACACCCTGCCATCTCCCTTGCAGGCTCCGCACTTTGCCGTTACGGTAGACCCTTCGCCATTACAATCGGGGCAGGTCGCTACGGTCTGCATCTGCCCCAAAAAAGTATTTTGTACCCGACGCACTTGCCCGTTGCCACCACAGGTAGAACAGGTTTGCATGCTGTTCTTGTCTTTGGCACCGCTGCCACTGCAAGTGGTGCAGCCCACATATTTTTTTACTTTGATATTCTTAGAGACGCCCTTGGCGATCTCTTCATAATTCAGTTTTAGTTTTATGCGCAGGTTGCTGCCCCTGGTACCGCGGCTGCGCTGTCGACCACCGGCCCGTTGTCCTCCTCCGAAGAAACTTCCAAAAAGATCATCGCCGAAAATATCACCGAACTGGCTAAAGATGTCATCCATGTTCATACCGCCGCCGCCTCTGGCACCGGCACCGCCCACGCCCGCATGACCGAAGCGATCATATTGGGCACGCTTCTCAGGATCGCTCAGTATCTCGTACGCCTCTGCGGCTTCTTTGAATTTCTCTTCGGCTGTCTTATCGCCCGGATTACGATCGGGGTGATACTGCATGGCAACCTTGCGATATGATTTTTTGATCTCATCGGCAGAGGCGGATTTGCCCACGCCCAGTACTTCGTAGTAGTCTCTCTTGCTCATGATTTATTTGCCGACCACCACTTTGGGATGACGGATCATTTTCTCGTTTAAGGAATAACCCTTGACCACTTCGTCGATCACTTTTCCTTTGAGGGCTTCGTTGGGGGCCGCGATCTCTGTGATGGCTTCGTGCAGGTCCGCATCAAAATCCTGATGCAAGGTCTCGATTACCTTGAGACCGCGCGATTGCAGTTTGTGCCGAAGTTTATTGAACACCAGCAACACACCCTCTACCAATGGTGCGGCCTCGGGATGGGCTTCGAGGGTCTTTTGTGCGCGATCACAGTCATCCAACACCTCGAGCAACTCTCCGATCACTTCGCGACCGGCGGTCTGCATCAATTCAATGCGCTCTTTGGCGTTTCGGCGTTTGTAGTTGTCGAACTCGGCCACCGTTCTCAGGTATTTGTCTTTGTATTCTTCCAATGCGGCTTTTGTTTTGTCGAGCTCGCTCAGTTCGGGTGGTATACTGCTGTGACCGGAGGCGGTGGTAGCATCACCGTTTAGCGAAGTGGCATCACCGGATGGTTCGGGAGTTGTGCCCGAGGTTGATTCCTGAACGGTTGCTCCAGCGGCGGCCTCTTCGATGGTTGCTGACTTATTTTCTGTTGCTGACATAGCTCAAATAAATTGGTTGCAAAGGTAGGGTGGTCAATTTTATTGCCAACTCGTTTTCCCTGTCTGAATAACCCCAATTCTAGACAAAATGACCTTGTCTGTCAGGGCTTTCGGTCTTTATGTCTGTCTTTAAAGAGTATCTTCGCCTTGCATGACAAAAGTATTTCTTAAACGAAAGATCGCTCCCCGGGTACTGCTCGGGCACCCCTGGATCTTTGCCAATGAGGTCGATCGAACACAGGGGGAGCTTATTGGGGGTGACATAGTAACTGTATACACGCACGATCAAAAATTCGTAGGGCAGGGGTACGCCAACCCCCGTTCGCAGATCGTGGTGCGGTTGCTGACCCGCGAAGAAAAATTGATCATTGACGAGTCTTTTTTTCTCGAAAAAATTCGCGCCTGCTGGGAATACAGAAAAAGAATCGGTTACACCGAGAATTGCCGGCTGGTCTTTGGTGAGGCCGATGGTTTACCGCAATTGATTATCGATAAGTTCAATGATTATTTTGTATTGCAAACCCTGGCACTAGGCATCGATCGCTGGAAACCTGCCCTTGTTAATGCCTTGCAGGAACTTTTTAATCCAAAGGGTATTTATGAACGCAACGATGTGCCTGTTCGTGAACTCGAAGGACTTTCTCAGCAAAAAGGTTTTTTATCGGATGCCTTCGATACCCGTATCATCATTCAAGAGAACGGGTTGCGATTTTATGTCGATCTCGCACAGGGGCAAAAGACCGGCTACTTTTTAGATCAACAAGATAACAGAAGGGCTATCCGCTCTATTGTAAAGGATGCCGACGTTCTGGGAGCTTTTACCTATACCGGTACCTTCGAAATCCATGCGGCCCACTATGGCGCGCGCTCGGTACTCGGACTTGATATTTCTGCACAAGCGGTGGCGCAGGCTAACGAGAATGCGCGATTAAACGAATTAGAAGACCGCTGTCGTTTCGAAGAGGCCAATGCCTTTGACGTCCTTAAGCAATGGGCCAAAGAAAAAAGGCAGTACGATGTGGTCATGCTCGATCCGCCGGCCTTTACCAAGAGCAGGGCCACGTTGCAAAAAGCCATTACCGGTTACAAAGAGATCAATCTGCGCGGTATGAAGTTGGTACGGCCGGGAGGATTTTTAGTTACTTCTTCTTGTACGAACCTGGTCTCTCCCGATCTGTTTATCGACATTAT